>JASFNS010000322.1:0-3526 GCA_050116915.1 Thiogranum sp.
GACGTGTCCAGCGAGGCGACGGACACGCGCCGCGTCTCACCGCCGCCGACCGGCCTCCAGTCCCGTTCGCGCACCGGGCTCGCCGCCTCCAGACCACGCGAACGCAACAGCCGGGTATGGCTGCGCGCAACCCGGGTTGCGCCGGCACTGTCGCCGTTACGCAGATAGACCAGACCAAACAGCTGCCCGCTGGCAACGACCTCGAGATCCTTCGCCACAGCGGGCCCCAGCACACTGGCAACGCGCTCCCTGTAGGCGCGCACCCCGTCAATATCGTGCGACCAGAGATAGGAAACGTCATACCCATCCGCGGCAAACGCGGCCCGCGGCGTGGCGAGCGGACCCGCCAGGGCGAAAAGCATATAAAGGAAAGGGCTGATTAGGCTTCGGCACATGATTCGCGTCCTCACGAATTCCTGTTTTGACTCAGACCGTTGGCGTGTAATTCTAGAGTACTTTTGTAGCTTTGACCAGTCTCGGCCGGGTCACCGGCGCCGTGCTGCTGTCTGCGGCCGGAAACGGCAACCGATCGCGGTTCCGCCCCTCCTTTTATATGCGACTTAGCGCAGAAACCGTCGCACGTACCAGCAGCTGGCTTCTATTGCGAAATCCTGTTCGCGCGCCCAGGCAAGCCCGGCGCGCACCAGTTTTTCAGCGATACCCCGCCCGCGCAATGATTCCGGCACGAAGGTGAGGGTGAAATTAATGCCGTGACGGGGCAGCAGCTCATACTCCAGCCGCGACTCCTGGTTATCGACAACCGCAACGAAGCGGTGCTGCTCAGGTTCATGACTGATGTTCATAGCAGGCTCGCCTCCAGTGCCTTCATGAAAGTCTCCCGGTCGATGTATTGGATGGCCCGCAGTCCGGCAGCCGCGGCCCTCGCCACATTGCCCGCGCTGTCGTCGATAAACAGTATCGACGCGGCAGGAAGCCCGAGGTCGGCGGCCACGTCGCTGAACAAGGAAGGGTCACGCTTTCCCTTGCCCAGGTAATAGCTGTTGTAGATGCGGTCAAAAAACCTGTAGAAATGCTGCCGTGAATCCAGCCGGTCCAACCAGTCTGTCTGGTCACTGAGGATGCCGGTGACATAGCCCTGCGCCCTGAGTCGCTGCACGAGTTCCAGCATCCAGGGCCTGAGCGTAAATCCGTTCAGAATCTTCGCAGTCAGCACCGCATCGTGACCACGCAGCCCGGTACGCTGACGCAGCAGCGACCAGAATTCCGTTTCCGTTGCCCGGCCCAGTACAAAACCGGAATCATAGACCGCCTGCGCCCCCGCCGCGGTCATGTCCGGTACCTGCAGCCGCTGTTGTTCAGCCAGGAATTCCAGAACATTGCTGAACCCCTCTTCGGCCAACACACCCCCGAAGTCAAACAGGACCGCCCGAATCGCGCTCATCATCTATCCATCGGGTCACCGGTGGCAACATATCGTGATCGCCCTGCTCCCCTGTTGCTGCTGGTTACGCTGCGCGGGCGAATGAGACGCAGCATAGCCCGGCCATTCTCCCTGTTACAAGCGACTGACTTTCGCCTATAGTACTTCGCACCGGTTCACGCTGACAGAAATCCGAGATGAAAAACGTTTCTATTCATACAAAGACCCTGCTGCTGGGCGCTGGCGTCCTCGGAGCCGTTTCCTGCGCGCGGGAAGAACCGCAGGACCTGACAACCATCGCCGACGCCCGCATCCACACCGCCAGATATATCGACACCGGTGAACCGGGAGACTCAGTGGGTGACATACTGGTTTTCGATCAGCCGCTGCTGGACGAACAGCGACAGACTATCGGCAACAACAGCGGTACGTGCATACGCACACGCGTTCACCACAGCTACCAGTGCCAGTGGACGCTGACTCTCGAAAACGGCAGCATCCAGGTTGCGGGACGTGAATTCGACGCAGGCGCTTCGCAGATAAGCGTCGTTGGTGGCACCGGCAAGTATGCAGGCATCGTCGGGGAGATGCGGTCCGTCAACAATAACGACGGCACCTTTACGCAGACCCTGCGTTACCGGATGCGCCCCTGAGAACGCGGGAAGAGACCGGCGGGATGCGAATCATCCCTCCCGCCGGTTCTCCTGCAGTGATGTCGCTAAGCGACGTTGATACGGGTACGTGCCGTGCCCAACACCTGGCCGGTAACCCAGTGCTTGATATCGATCTCGACGGTATAGGTGCCTGAGCGCGTCGGCGTGATAATGCAGTCATAGCGCTCGGCGGACACCGCATCCAGCTGCGTCACATTGATCGCCTGCGGGAGCGGCCTGCCGTCAGAGGCAACCACGCTGGCTGTCAGGCCGCCGAAGCGCATCTGCTGCGGCATGTAACCGGCGCAGATATAACGCACCAGCAATCGCTGCCCGCGGTTCATGTTGACCGCGACACCGGGTGCCGTCAGCGCCGACTGCGCACCGTCGACACCGGTAATGACGAAGTAGTCGGGATTGAGATCATTCAGCCCCACATCGCCGCCACAGGTGCCCGCGGTCCAGTCCAGCGTGTGCCAGCTGGAATCGATTTCATCCACCGCCCAGATGGCCTCGACGTCATAGGCCGGCCCGCCCTCGAAGGCCCGACCCGGCCCCTGCGGCGGATCGACAATCAACGCACCGTACATGCCCATTTCCGCGTGCAGCACCGTGTTGGTGTGGCAGTGGTAGAAATAGGTGCCGGCATGCGTGGGACGCCACTGATAGGTGTAGGTGCCGTTGACGTCCCAGGAGATGTGACCGACACCGTCGCTGCGGTACTCCGGTTCGATGCCGTGGTGGTGGATGGTGTGATACATCATCATGCCGACCTGCAGCTGGGTCTGCACCAGCTGCCCCTGGCGCACGCGCATGGCCGGTGACGGAAAGGTGCCTGCGCCCATACCATCCATGCCGCCGCCGGCGGCCAGATCGGTGAAGCCCCACATGGTCACGGTGCGCCCGTCATCCATGGTCATCGGGATGTTCATATCAATACCGCGCTGGTAGAAGGCATCCGGATTGGGATCCAGCGGCAGAACCAGGTTATTGTTAATCGGGTAAACATAGCAGGCCGTACCCATACCGCCGCCCCCACCGCCGCCCCCACCGCCACCGCCACCGCCGCCATCCATACTGCTGGTCGTTGTCGTCGTGGTTGTGGTCGAACCGGAACTCTGTGTGCGTGTTCTCCAGGACATGATGTTCCCCCTTATTCAAAATAGATGTCGGTGAGCGCACCGAACATGTACAGACCACCGCCGGCCGTCTGGGTCATCTCGTCATGCAGGTGCATGGGATAGGTACCCGTGGTCGCGGGGGGCCAGGCGTCTGGGGGCGCCTCGAAGGGATAGATCATGTCGGCCTTGCCCATATTGCCGTCCAGCGGGATGATATCCTTCAGCCAGACGTTTGAACGGACACTGCCGTTGCGGGTCAGCCATTCCATGTGGTTACCGTGCGTGTGCACGGCGTGCTTTGCCAGCCCGGCGTTCAGCATGCGTACCAGGGTCCGGTCGCCGATCTGCCCGTGCAGGGCGGTATCGGGGTT
>JASFNS010000323.1:0-3524 GCA_050116915.1 Thiogranum sp.
AGGAAGGAATGACACTGGAAAAAGCCCGCGAACTCCTCGCCGTGCAGGCCAACATGGGCGGCGGCTACAACCGCAACGGCGCCCGCCTGATCCTGGCGGAGGTACAGCGTGAGCACGGCCAGGCGGCCGTCGACAACCTGATTCGGGAGTTTGACCTGGAAAGCCTGTTCGGCTTCAAGGCGGGCACCGAGTTCCACGGCGCCTAGGGCGCAGCGGCGCTGCCCCACGCGGGCTGCTCCGGATACTACAGTCTGGACCGAGCAACGCGACGTCCAGTGTTCAAGGCCCGGCCGCCAGACAGACAACAAACCGGCCCGGCTGGAATGATTTGTTCAGCAGGAGGCTCTTCGCCGAAGAATTGCAGCAGTGATTCTATTCTTCCAGTGACCGGCCCCCTGACGCAGTAACTTTGATATCGTCGTCGGAGGAAACACTATGTCAACACAACTGATCTTTGCGCTGGTCTGCGCCGCTGCCGCCATTCTTTATGGCGTCTTCTCGGTGCAGTGGATACTCGCCAAACCCAGTGGCAGCGCGCGCATGCAGGAAATCGCCAGCGCCATCCAGGAAGGCGCCAAGGCCTACCTCAACCGCCAGTACACCACCATCGGCATGGCCGGCATTGTGGTATTGGTGCTGATCGGCATCTTCATCGGCTGGCCGACGGCGATCGGATTCGCCATCGGCGCAGTATTCTCCGGTATGGCCGGTTACATCGGCATGAATATCTCGGTACGTTCCAACGTGCGTACCGCCGAGGCTGCCAACGAAGGGCTTAACGCCGCCATGCAGATCGCCTTCCGCGGCGGCGCCATCACCGGCATGCTGGTGGTTGGCCTGGGCCTGCTGGGGGTCGCCGGTTACTACGCCATCCTGCTGGGCATGGGCGTGGAAGATCCCATCCACCCGCTGGTCGGGCTGGCTTTCGGCGGTTCGCTGATTTCCATCTTCGCCCGACTCGGTGGCGGCATTTTCACCAAGGGCGCCGACGTCGGCGCCGACATCGTCGGCAAGGTCGAAGCCGGTATCCCGGAAGACGACCCGCGCAACCCCGCGGTGATCGCCGACAACGTCGGTGACAATGTCGGCGACTGCGCCGGCATGGCCGCCGACCTGTTCGAGACCTACGCGGTCACCGTGGTCGCCACCATGCTGCTGGGCGGCCTCATGCTGAAGGACTTTGCCGTGCAGGCGGCCACCTATCCGCTGGTGCTGGGCGGCGTTTCCATCATCGCCTCGATCATCGGCACCTATTTCGTCAAGGCACGCGAAGGCGGCAAGATCATGAACGCCCTCTACCGTGGCCTGATTGTCGCCGGACTGCTTGCCGCCGTGGCGTTCTATTTCGTCACCGATGCAGTGATGGGCGACAACGGCGTGTACTCCACCCTGGACCTGTACTACTGCTCGCTGATCGGCCTGGCGCTGACCGCGGCGATGGTGGTTATCACCGAATACTACACAGCAACCGAGTACTCGCCGGTACGCCACATCGCCGAAGCCTCGACCACCGGGGACGGCACCAATGTTATCGCCGGCCTGGGCGTGTCCATGAAAGCCACCGCGGCACCGGTACTGGCGGTATGCGCGTCGATCTGGGGCGCCCATGAATTCGCGGGCCTCTATGGCATCGCGGTCGCCGCCACTTCCATGCTCTCCATGACCGGCATCATTGTCGCGCTGGACGCCTACGGCCCCATCACCGACAACGCCGGCGGCATTGCCGAAATGGCCGAGCTGGATGAAAAAATCCGCAACATCACCGACCCGCTGGACGCCGTGGGCAATACCACCAAGGCGGTCACCAAGGGTTATGCCATCGGTTCGGCGGGTCTGGCGGCGCTGGTGCTGTTTGCCGACTACACCCACGGGCTGGAGGCGCGCGGCCTGCACCTGAGTTTCGACCTGTCCGACCACATGGTCATCATCGGGCTGTTTATCGGCGGCCTGATTCCCTACCTGTTCGGTTCCATGGCGATGGAAGCGGTGGGTCGGGCGGCCGGCGGCATCGTCAACGAGGTACGCCGCCAGTTCCGGGAAATGCCGGGCATCATGGACCACACCCAGAAACCCGATTACTCGAAAGCCGTCGACATGCTCACCCGCGCGGCCATCAAGGAGATGGTGATTCCGTCGCTGATGCCGGTGCTGATACCGGTGGTCGTCGGCCTCGTCCTCGGGCCCAAGGCGCTGGGTGGCGTATTGCTCGGCACGATCGTGACAGGCCTGTTCGTGGCCATTTCCATGACCACCGGCGGTGGTGCCTGGGACAACGCCAAGAAGTACATCGAGGACGGCCACCACGGCGGCAAGGGTTCGGACGCCCACAAGGCCGCAGTCACGGGTGACACCGTGGGCGACCCCTACAAAGACACCGCGGGCCCCGCCATCAACCCGTTGATCAAGATCATCAACATCGTGGCGCTGCTGATCGTGCCGCTGTTGTAACCGAAGCGGTTATGCAGGCGCCGCAGCGCGCCTGCCGGGCGGGCCGATTTCCGTCCCGGCGCCAATAATTAGCTTTTTCTGATATAGGGCCGGTATAATTACCGGCCCTTTTGCTTTATTTGACGGGAATCCGCCATGAATCTCGACCGCGTCTCCTCCGGCGAAGACTGCCCCAACGACATCAATGTCATCGTCGAAATCCCGGCCCACGCCGACCCGGTGAAGTACGAGGTCGACAAGGTCACCGGGGCCATGTTCGTCGATCGCTTCATGACCACGGCTATGCATTATCCATGTAATTATGGCTACGTTCCCCACACGTTGTCGAAAGATGGCGACCCGGTCGATGTTCTGGTACTGACGCCTTATCCCTTGATCAGCGGGTCGGTAGTCCGCTGTCGTCCGGTGGGCGTACTGAAAATGACCGATGAATCGGGTGACGACGCCAAGATACTGGCCGTACCCATCGACAAGCTGTGCAAGGAATACCGTCGGGTGCAGGACTTCCGCGACCTGTCGCCGGGCATCCTCGACCAGATCGCACACTTTTTCGAGCACTACAAGGACCTCGACGAGGGTAAATGGGTCCGCGTGGAGGGCTGGGCCGGCGTGGAAGACGCCAAGCAGGAAATCCTCGACAGCGTCGAGATGTTCAGAAATGCGCCGGAAACGCCCAACTTCTGATCCATGAAAGTCTGCATTGTCTCCGACAGTCATGACCACCGCCCGCTGCTGGAGGCCGCGGTCCGCGCGGCGAAGGCCGAGGGTGCCGAGGCCGTGCTGCACTGCGGCGACGTGGTCGCCCCCTCCACCCTGAGCGTGCTCAAACCGCTGGGCCTGCCGGTGCATGTGATCTACGGTAACAACTCCGGCGACCTGTACATGATGACGCGCATCGCCAGCGCACCCGCCAACCAGGTGACCTTCTATGGTCAGGACGCCGGCGTGGAACTCGGCGGACGCAGGATCTTCCTGGTGCACTATCCGCATTACGCCCGCGCCATGGCAACTACCGGCGACTGGGACCTGGTGTGCTGCGGCCACGACCACGAGGCCAGGATCGAACTCCTGGACAA
>JASFNS010000324.1:0-3518 GCA_050116915.1 Thiogranum sp.
CGTAAAAATATAAGAACAATAATATTAACAAACAGTTAATTTCGTTGCTGGTTGCCTTATCCAAGCGTGGCACAACCCTTGCTCTGGTTGCTGTATTTGGTGCCGTCAAAGGCGGCTGAGGTGGAGTGGCCCCGGTGATATTCCGTCAGTTCTGTACACCCGACCAGGACATCAGCTACTTGCTGGCCGATCCGGTTACCCGGTACGCCGCCGTGCTGGATCCGGAAATCGGGGCCGAGTGCGACTATCTTGAAATAGTGCGTCGCCTCGATCTGCGGCTGATTTATGTCATCGAGACACATGTACATGAGTCCCACATGAGCGCGGCGCCGGCGTTGCGTGCGGAAACCGGCGCGCGGCTCGTCACGCACAGTGCTGTCGGGGTCGATTGCGTGGATATGCACGTCGACGACGGCGACCGGCTGTACGTGGGGGAGGAGCTTCTCAGTGTCGTGGCGACTCCCGGGCACAGTGCCTGTTCGTTGAGCTATTTGTGGCGGGACCGGGTGTTCACCGGGCACACGCTGCTGGCGGGTGAAACCGGCTCGTGCCATCGCGCTGACGCAGACGCCGGGCGGTTGTTCGACAGTGTGCGCGAACGACTGTTCAGGCTATCGGATGAAACCCTGGTTTATCCCGGGCGCATGACAGACAGGCGGCGCGTCAGCAGTATAGGCCAGGAACGAGCCGCGAATAACGACTTGCAGCCGCAGGTCACACGCGAGCAGTTCGAGAAGCGAAAGCAGTTGCAAGTCATGCGCAGCAGGCCCTGGCACTCGGGCTGGGCGCCAGCCAACCAGCGCTGCGAGCGCCCTGACTGAAGTCAAAACAGTTTGCATGAACAGGAGAGCAAGCATATGAAGATGAGCATTTTCCATCTACTGATGGCAGCCGCACTGGGCACCGGCATTGTGCCGACGGTTACGCTTGCGGCATCCCCTGGCGATGCTGCCGATGTGCAGCCACGTGTGGATGCGGCAAGAGCGACTGCGGGCGCTTTCCTGCAACAGCTCGGTTCGACCATGAAGCGCGAAATGCAGGCCGGCGGGCCGGCTGCGGCCATGAAAGTATGTCGTGAAGTCGCGCCGCGCGCTGCCAATGATATCTCTCTGGAGAAGGGCTGGAAGGTCACTCGCGTCGGCACGCGCGTGCGAAACCCGATGCTGGGCACACCGGACGCCTGGGAGCAGCAGGTACTGCTGGAGTTTGAACAGCGCGCTGCGCAGGGTGAAAAATTCGACGATATGACGCAGGTCGAAGTCGTCGAGGAGCCGTCCGGCAAGTCGCTGCGCTTCATGAAAGCGATCGGTCTGGCGCCGCAGTGTGTTGTCTGTCACGGCAGTCCCGACCAGATCCCGGACTCGGTGCGGGCGGAGCTTGACGCTATGTACCCTCACGACCGCGCCGTGAATTACCGGCCCGGCGATCTGCGGGGCGCGGTCAGTATCAAGCAGCCGCTTGACGACTGACTGGTTTAGCTCCCACCCTGAAACCGATGGGCTATAACAACGTAGTGTCGCTGCAAACCGGTCTGCGTGGCTGGAACGATTACGAGCTTTCGCTTTATACCGGCGCGGGTGAACGGCTGGACCCAGACTGCGTCGAAGAAGAATTTACCGTCAGCGTGTCGCCCGAGCAGCTGGGACCGGACGCGGCCAACGCGGCGTGAGTCCGCGCACCTGAACATACAGCGGCAAACAGAGGAGAAAATGCATGATCGTTCCGAGTGAAGCCGTCGTCGAGCTGTCGCGCTGGCAGTTTGCGGCCACGGCCTTATACCACTTCCTGTTCGTGCCGCTGACGCTGGGTCTCAGCTTCATCCTGGCCGCCATGGAGACGGTTTACGTCACCACGGGTAAAGTGATCTACAAGGAGATGGCCCGGTTCTGGGGCAAGCTGTTCGCCATCAACTTTGCCCTCGGCGTGGCCACCGGCCTGACCATGGAGTTCGAGTTCGGCACCAACTGGTCGTTTTATTCCCACTATGTGGGCGACATCTTCGGTGCACCGCTGGCCATCGAGGGGCTGATGGCTTTCTTCATGGAGTCCACTTTCGTCGGGCTGATGCTGTTCGGTTGGGACCGCCTGAGCAAGGCAGGGCACCTCGCCGTCACCTTTCTGGTCGCACTCGGTTCGAACCTGTCCGCTCTGTGGATTCTGGTGGCCAACGGTTTCATGCAGGACCCGGTGGGTGCCACCTTCAACCCCGTGTCGCAACGTATGGAGCTGGTCAGTTTCTTTGAGCTGTTGTTCAGTCATGATGCCCAGTCCAAGTTCGTGCACACCTCGATTGCCGGTTACGTCACCGGCGCGATGTTCGTTGTGACGATCAGCGCCTGGTACCTGAGTAAAGGACGCCATGTGGAGATGGCGCGCCGTTCGCTGCGCATGGGCGCGCTGTTCGGCGTGTTTTCTGTCATCGGTGTCATTACCCTGGGCGACGCCCTGGGTTTTGTCGCCGGCAGCGCCCAGCCCACCAAGCTGGCCGCCATGGAGGGCATGTGGGAAACCGAGCCGGCGCCGGCACCGCTGAAAGTCATCGCTTTTCCCAGCGATGCACAACAGCGTAACCTGGGTCCGACGGTGGAGATTCCCGGTCTGGCGGGCATCCTGATCACGCACTCCCTGGACAAGGAACTGCCCGGAATCAAGGAGCTGCAGCGGCGCGCCGCGGCACGTATCAAAAATGGTATTCCGGGCATGCTGGCGTTGCAGCGCTACCGGCAGAACCCGGACGACCAGGCAGCGCTGGCCACGCTCAGGGAGCACGAAGAAGATCTCGGTTACGCCATGCTGCTGATGCGTTATGCCCCGGATCTGAGCGAGGCGACCCCAGCCCAGATCGAACAGGCCGCCAGGGATGCTATCCCGCCGGTATGGCTGACGTTCTGGTCCTTCCGCCTGATGATCGGTCTGGCATTCCTGATGCTGATCTACATGATCGCCATGGCAACCTACTCACTGAGCAAGCAGTGCGTGGCGCAGCAGTTCCTGTTGAGAATATCCATCTGGTTGCTGCCCGCACCATTCCTGGCCTGTGAGTTGGGCTGGCTGACCGCTGAACTCGGCCGCCAGCCGTGGACTGTGTATGAAAAACTACCCACCTGGATTTCGGCGTCGACACACAGTGAAGGATATATGTATTTCTCGCTGATTGGTTTCACGCTCATCTATCTGGTGTTCATTCTCATCGAGATGTTCCTGATGGTGAAGTTCATACGTCAGGGGCCTGGTGAGCACGGCCAGCACCTGGTAACCGGTGGGGGCGGCGGTATCCAGCCGGTGCTGTCCCGCCCTGTCATGAGACCGGAGGAATAAGAGATGGAAATCTATATTGCACTGAAGGTTCTCTGGTGGCTGCTGCTGGGTGTGCTGCTCATGGGGCTGGCGATCATGGTCGGTATGGACATGGGGGTGGGTACCATACTGCGCTATGTCGGCCGTACCGACGGCGAACGCCGCGTCGCTCTGAACATCATCGGCCCCCACTGGGACGGCAACCAGGTGTGGTTCATCCT
>JASFNS010000325.1:0-3514 GCA_050116915.1 Thiogranum sp.
GGCCATGGGCATGCGGTCGCCGCCGAACGCCCCGACCGCCACGACCGTCGAAGCAACCGTGACGGGTTGTTCGCGGCGCACCGATGTCTCGTCGAGCCAGACTGACTCCACGACCAGCAGACCGGGCCTGATCTGCTGCTCGGTCGGCAATGGATTGAGCAACAGGAAGTAACAGAATGGCGCATACTGGTTGGTACTGCCATAGGACGCCAGCTTGCCGTGCTGCAGATACACCCGCGCAAGCCCCGCGGGAATCGTAACCGGTTTCAGAATCTCGATTTCGTCACCGGGCAGCAATGGACTGCTGTAAAAGCCGGTTCTGGACCCGGCACTCTGGCAACCTGCCAAGGCAGCGCCCAAGCAACAAGCGCACAGCGTGTGCCAGATCCTGGTATGCATGTCGCAACTCCCCGGGTTCAGAGCGCCTGAGTCAATTGTAGCAGGGTCGTGCCGCGCGCGGACCATTGCGTTGCGGAGCTGCCGTCACGGCTACTCGCGCCGCCGTCAGCGGTCACTCAACTGTGGTCGGCCCCGGGCCGCCCTTCAGCATATCCCACTGGTGCATGGTCAGGCCGGCCAGTATCAGGCCGGTCCCCAGCCAGACTGTGTGCAAAAGGGCCTCACCATTCAACCAGTGACCAAGTAACAGCGCGGTCACCGGGGTCACCAGGGTGACAAGGTTGACCTTTACCGGCGCCACGCGGTTCAGCAAATAGTAGTACCAGAAAAATCCCAGCACCGAGCCGAACAGGGCCAGGTAGGTAATGGCAAAGCGCGCCCGTTCGGGCAGGGCCTGCGGCCAGACGCCGTCAAAAACGAACCAGCTCAGTACGAACGCCGGAACAGCCACGCTCAATCCGCCGCCGGTGACCGCCAGAGCGGGCAACTCGCTGCCCAGCCGTTTGACCCACACGGAGCTGGCCGAGTGCAGCAGTGTGGACAACAGGACAGCCGCAATACCGACGCCGACATGGGGGCCGACTTCCACGCCGCCGGAGAAGATAATCGTCAGCCCCAGAACGCCCAGCAGCAACCCGGCCAGTTTCAAGCCCGACAGGCTGTGATCGGCTAACCAGACCGCCGAGAACAGGCTGGTGAACAGGGGCGACAGACCGAACAGCACCGCAATCCAGCCCGACGGGACGTACTGGGCGCCCCAGTAGACCAGCATCATCGCACCGTAAATAGCCGTGCCGGCCGCCAAATATGCGCCGCGAGCCCGGCCGTGCCAGGGCATGTCGATACCGCTGATACGGATTGCCAACAGGCAGAAAATCAGACCCAGCACCATACGTGCGGTAACACCGAACAGAAATCCGCCGCCCTCGCTGCTCCACTGAATCGCAAGCGGGGTGGTCGACCAGATCAATATGACACCCATAAACGCTGCCGGCACCGACATGTGGTTCGCCCCTTCTGGCTAAAAAAAAGGCCGCAGTCCTTTCGGTCTGCGGCCTTCTTGGAAAAAAACGGGTAATTCGGTTCTAGCTTGTTTCCTCGACGACCACAGCCGCAACGCACAGCCACACACGCTTGTGCGGGGCAGGCATGGTAATCGCGGCTACAGAGTGCAAATTCCTGATCATCGTGGTCCGAGTCTGCAACAGGCATCTCACGTCTGTCAACCGGGAAACGTCGCCCAAGGGGCACCGGCTTTGTTTATACTGCCACTGTGTCCGAGCGCTACAAACAACTCGTTGAACAACTGCATTGCGCGGTCGCGACCACGACTGGGCGCGCCTACCTGGAGCATTTCGTCCTCCAGTTCGGCGAACTGTTTGCGGCCGACCAGGCTGCCATCGCCGTGCTCGACGGCAACGACCGGGCACGCCTGCGCACGCTGGCCATGAACACGGACGGCGAGCTCGCCGCAGAACTGCTCTGGCCACTGCCAGGGTCACCCGGCGCGGACGTTATCAACGGCCCGACAGCCTGCAGCTTCAGAACCGGGGTTCAGGAAAAGTTTCCGCAGGACCGGATTCTCCGCGAGACCGGCGCGGACAGTTATCTTGGCGTCCCGCTGGTCGCAACCAGCGGGGATGTCCTGGGCATGATCATTTTGATGGGTCGTAAAGCCATTGCCGACGACCTGCTCGCCATCGAAATCGCCACGCTGTTCGCGGACCGGGTCGTCGCGGAGATAGAGCGCCTGAATCACGACACAACATCACCCCCCGGCCGGGACCAGGCGGAAAAACGCATGCGGCACCTCGAAGACGAGCTGCAAAGGGCCCGCAAGGAGCTCGAAACCTTTACCTACGCCGCCTCACACGACTTGCGAGGACCGCTTCGCGCCATTGGCGGATTTGCCGAAACCCTGGCGCTGGATTACGGCGACCAACTGGACCATGTGGCACGGGACTACCTGCACCGCATCCGCAACAACGCCAGACAGATGGACCAGCTGATCAACGCCCTGCAGACAATGTCCCGTGTCACTCGCCACGCCCTGCGGCCATCGCGCGTCGATGTTTCCCGGCTCTGTCACAGGATTCTGGACCGCCTGCAACAGCGCAACCCGGAACGGCGCGTCAGTGTTTCGGTTCAGGAAGATATTGAGGCCTGCGCTGATCCTGATCTGCTGCAGATGGCAATCGAGCAACTGCTTGCCAATGCCTGGAAGTTTACCGCCAATGTCGATCACGCCCGTATCGAGTTCTCTGCCCGTAATCAGGACGGGGAGACACTTTACTGCCTAAAGGACAACGGCGCCGGCTTCAGCATGGCTTACGCTGACAAATTGTTCGAGATGTTTCAGCGCCTGCATGGTCAGCAGGCCTTTGACGGCATCGGGGCGGGTCTTGCGACGGTCAGGCGCATTGTCGAGCGCCATGGCGGCTCGGTCTGGGCCGAGGGCGAAGTGGGGAAAGGTGCCAGCATCTACTTTACCCTGCCGCAAGCGCCGGTTGCACCCTCCTGAAGGGACTACTCATTGGCGGCGCACTGCCTGACCAGATAGTGTTCCTTTTCCGCCAGCAGCGCATGGTCGTTGAAAAAGCTGCGCAGCGCGGGGGCAAACCGTTCGCGATCTACCAGGAAGGCGTCGTGACCCTGGATGGACGGCATGGCCACAAACTCGACGTCTCTGCCCAGTTCGCACAGCAGGTCCGCCAGTGCACGTTGCTGGTGTAGCGGATAGAGGCTGTCAGACTCCACACCGATAACCAGCGCACGGTGCGCGGTGATGCGCGCCAGTGCCGCTTCGTCGGTGCCACCCAATTCCGCAACATCGAACCAGTCCATGCTCCGGGAAAGGCACAAATAGCAGTTGGCATCGAAACCACTGACGAACCTGCGCGCATTCGCATCCAGGTAGGACTCCACCTGGAACTCAAGACCGAAACCGTGAACATCCCGACCGGGGGGCGACAGGCGATCGTGACCGAAACGCTGCCGCCACTCCTCGGCGGAGCGATAGGAAATGATTCCCAGCTTGCGCGCCAGTCGCATACCGTCAACGGGACCGGCTTCGGGGAAGTACCACCCCTGTTTCCACGCAGGGTCACTGCGGATG
>JASFNS010000326.1:0-3503 GCA_050116915.1 Thiogranum sp.
ACGAGGGCAATGTCATCGATCAGTCCACCGACAGCAGCTTCGCCTATCTGCATGGCGCCAATAATATTATCCCCGGTCTGGAGACTGCGCTTACCGGAAAATCAGCCGGTGACTCCCTGAATGTCTCGGTTGAACCGTCGGAGGCCTACGGTGAGCGCGACCCCGAGAAAACCCAGTCGGTCCCGCGCAACATGTTCCCCGAAGACACCGAGATCGAAGTCGGCATGCAGTTCCACGCCCAGGGTCCCGGCGGCGAAACACTGGTCGTAACCATTGCCGGCGTCGAGGGTGACACCATTACCGTCGACGGTAATCACCCGCTGGCCGGTGTCCCGCTCAACTTCGCGGTCGAAGTGATAGAGGTACGGGACGCTTCCGAGGAAGAACTGGATCACGGCCACGTCCATGGCCCCGGCGGACACGATCACTGACACGACCGCAAGGCCCCGGTCAGGCGAAAAGCCGGACGGCGTCCCGCTCAACCTCGCGTTTGGCCGGCTCGAGGTTCAGATCCGCCAGTGCCCGGATAAATCGCCGCAAGACCCGCGCGCCCTTTGGCTGCAACTGTACACTACTGGCTGGCACCGATGCTGTAATGCCGGTCACGCGTCTGTTCCTCGACACGCCTGACCTTTACCTTGCAACGGACCTGGTGACCCTCCCCGCAAGCCGGAAGCTCAGCTCGCGCTGATTCGCCACGGGTAACAGCTGCTCGCAGCTGAACAGCATAGCGCGCTGACTGATGGCCTGTATCAGCACTTGTTGCCAGGTCTGGCGGGCACTCCGCACCGTCTCGTAGCAGACCCGATCAGTCCCGCCCCGGCAGCGCCTCCGCCAGGCTCTCCTGCAGATAGGTATCGCCCCGATAAAAGCGCGCCAGGAGGCTGAACAGCAGCGCAGTCGCCAGCATCAGGGCGGTAAAAAACAGGTAATAGTCGGCGCCGGAAAGCCGACCGCCGCCGCCATCGTTCTGGATGAAAAAATTCACGGCGCTGGTAAAGAGATTCCCTGCGGAAATGGACAACATGAAAAACGCCATAACAAAAGACTTCATTTTGCGCGGCGCCTGAGTGTAGGAGAACTCCAGGCAGGTGATCGACACCATCACCTCGGCGGCCGTCAGCAGCAGGTACGCCAGCAGCTGCCAGGCAATAGTCGGTTGCCCGCCCTGGTCGATCTGAATCTGCACCCAGGTAGGTATGGCGAACGCCGCGGCGGTCACAAACATACCCAGACCGATCTTGCGCAACTCGGTGAGCGGCCAGAACCGTTCGACGGCGGGATAGACACCATAGGAGAACACCGGGATCAGCAACATCACCAGCAGCGGATTGGCCGCCTGAATCTGTGCCGGCAGGACTTCGACCCCGAACAGGGTTCGGTCCATGTGTTGCGCCTGCAGCACCCACGCCGAACCCGTCTGATCGAACAGCGACCAGAAAACCGCGACAAACAGATAGACCAGTGCCAGGCGACCCAGCACGCCCAGGCCCTCGGCGCCGAGCACCTGGCGCACAAATCCCGCGCCGCCCGGGGGTATGTGCACGAAGCGATAGCGCCCGGACCAGAACACCAGCGTCGCCATCAGCATCAACAGTCCGGGCAGCGCAAAAGCTGCCGACGGTCCGTACTGTCGCACCAGCCAGGGGGTCAACAGCATCGACACGAAGGCCCCGAAGTTGACGGCAAAATAGAACCAGCCGAACACCCGTGGCAACAGCCGGCGGTTCTGTTGCGCGAACTGATCTCCCAGGTGCGCCGACACGCAGGGTTTGATACCCCCCGCCCCCACCGCGATCAGCCCGAGCCCAACGACCAGTCCCATACGGGTATGATCCAGCGCCAGCGCCAGGTGTCCGCCACAGTACACCAGCGACAGGACGATAATGGTCCGGTACTTGCCCAGCAGGCCATCCGAGATCAGCGCGCCGAACAACGGAGTCATGTAAACGGCAGAAACAAACAGGTGATACCAGCCCTTGGCCTCGGCTTCGGGCATCGGTGCCAGGGCGCCATCGGCGGCCAGCAGGTACTGCGTCATGAATACCACAAGAATGGCGCGCATGCCGTAGAAACTGAAGCGCTCGGCGGCTTCGTTGGCGATGATAAACGGAATACCGGCCGGTAAGCGGGACGAAGGCAGCGGGGCGTGTCGGTAAGGCGGCATGCCGCCATGATAGTCAAACGTAAGGCAGTTCACTATGTCCCGACAGGTAGGTGTCGACCGCGCGCGCGCATTGCCGACCCTCGCGAATGGCCCACACGACCAGTGACTGGCCGCGCCGCATATCGCCGCAGGCGAACACCGACTCCGCGGACGTCCGGTAGTCGCGCTCATCGGCGCGCACATTCCCGCGGCCGGTCAAGTGCAACGCCAGGTCGCGAACCAGTCCCGCGTGCACGGGGTGTGCGTAACCCATCGCCAGCAGGACAAGTTGCGCCGGCAGTTGCATCGGCGGTTCGCCGGAATACTGCTTTTGCCAGCCACCGTGAATATCGCGGCACCACTTCACGCGCGTCAGGCGGACGCCATCGACCCGGCTGTCCCGCCCGTCAAACGCCACGGTATCCCAGCCCCAGAGGTGCCTGGCGCCCTCCTCGTCGGTATCGGCGCGGCGCAGTACCGGCATCCGTTCGGGCCAGTAGCGCAACACATCGACGGTGCGCGGCGGTCTTGCGTGGTATTGAATCTGGGTCACCGATTTGGCGCCCTGGCGAATCGCCGTACCCACGCAGTCGTGTCCGGTGTCGCCGCCACCGATAACCACCACGTCCTTGTCGCCGGCCAGGATGTCGCCGTCTGTCTCGAGTACATCACCGGCATTACGCCGGTTTTGCCACGTCAGGTACGGGATGGCGAAAAAAATACCGCGAAGTCCGCGTCCCGGTATGGCGAGGTCGCGGGGTTGCCCGGCACCGCAGGCCAGCACCGTGGCGTCGGCGGACGCCAGCCAGCGCGCGGCATCCGCATCAACGCCCGCGTTAAGGCCGGTGACAAACAGCACACCTTCGGCGCGTAGCTGTTCCAGGCGCCGTTCGAGCAGGGACTTCTCAAGTCGGAAGTCCGGTATCCCGTAACGCAGCAGGCCACCGATGCGATCGGCCTTTTCCATGACCATCACCCGGTACCCCGTCCGCACCAGTTGCTGGGCGCAGGCCAGTCCGGCCGGACCGGAACCGACTATGACCACCAACTGGTGTCTCCGGTAGCGCGGCCGCTGCGGCTGTATCCAGCCGCTTTGCCACGCGCGTTCGGCGATGGCGAGTTCCACGGATTTGATCGTGACGGGGCGGTCGGCCAGGGTCAGAGTGCAGGCGTCCTCGCAGGGCGCCGGACACAGGCGGCCGGTGAATTCGGGAAAATTATTGGTCGAATCGAGCTGAGCGAAGGCGCGGCGCCAGTCGTTGTTGAACACCAGGGCATTCCACTCGGGAATCAGGTTGTGGACGGGGCAGTGGCCGTGGCAGCCAGGCGTGCCGCAGTCCATGCAACGGTTCGCCTG
>JASFNS010000327.1:0-3495 GCA_050116915.1 Thiogranum sp.
ACAGCAGGACCGTCCCGAGCATGCCGATGAAGACGCCGGCCATGATCCGCCAGGAGGCAATGCGGGTGACCACCAGCATGCCCGCGCCCAGCAGGCAGGCCAGCGTGGAGGTTTCTCCCAGGGACCCGGCGATCTGGCCCAGAAAGGCCTGCGCCCAGGTGATACCGTGGGTGTGCAACTCGGGCAAGCCGCCCGCAGCCGCCAGCGCCAGCGGCGTGGCGCCGGTGAAACCGTCCACCGCCGTCCACACGGCGTCACCGCTCATGTCCCCCGGATAGGCGAAGAACAGGAACGCCCGACCCGTGAGCGCCGGGTTGAGGAAATTCTTGCCGGTTCCGCCGAACACTTCCTTGCCGATCACCACGCCGAACGAAATGCCGATGGCCACCTGCCACAGCGGTATGGTCGGCGGCAGGGTCAGGGTAAACAGCATGGAGGTCACGAGGAAACCCTCGTTGACCTCGTGATTGCGCACCGCCGCGAACAATACCTCCCACAGTCCACCGGCCACCAGGGTGACGAGGTAGATCGGCAGGAAATACAGCAGGCCGTGCACCAGACACGCCCAGGCGCTGTCGGGCGAGAAGCCGATGCCCAACAGGCCGAGCAGATCGCCGCGCCAGCCCGGCAGCGTGTTCAGACCCAGCTGCCCCATGGCCAGGTTCGCCTGGTAGCCGGTGTTGTACATACCGACCAGGAGCGCGGGTGTGACCGCCAGCACCACGAAAATCATCAGGCGTTTGAGGTCCATGGCGTCGCGCACGTGGGGGGCGTCGCGGGTGACATCGGCGGGGGTGTAGAGCAGCGTGTCCACCATTTCGAACACGGCGCTGAACCGCTCGAAACGGCCGCCACGCTTGAACAGCGGCTGCAGTCGATCCAGGTAGCGGCGTAGTGCGCGCATCAGCCCTCTTTCTCAATGCGGTTGAGGGTTTCCCGCAGGGCGGGACCGTAGTCATACTTGCTCGGGCAGACGAAGGAACACAGGGCCAGATCTTCTTCATCGAGCTCCAGGCAACCGAGTTCCCGGGCACCGACAATATCACCGACCAATATCGCCCGAAGCAACTGGGTCGGCAACAGGCGCAGGGGCATCACACGTTGATAGGCCTCCACGGGAATCATCGCCCTGGGGCTGCCGTTTTGCGTCGTCGTCATCGCCAGCTTGCGTCCGGGGAACAAGGCGGACAGGTAGGCGTTGGAAGCCGAGAACTTGTTCAGCCCCGGCGCCAGCCAACCGAAAAATTCCCGTTCGCGACCCTCGCGCAACACGGATACCTGAAGATGGTATCGACCCAGGAATGCCGCTGCGTCGGCTGCCCGGCGACCGGCCAGAATCGAACCCGAGACGACCCGGACCTCGGCATCGATGAGTTCGTCCCGCAACAATTCCCCCAGGCTGGCGCCGAGCCGCGTCCTGACGAGTCTGGGTCGCTTGACCGCGGGGCCGCCCAGGGCCACCAGTCGTTCCACCCAGAGCCGGCCGCTGGTGAACAGCCGCCCGATGGCGATGACATCCTGGTAGTTCAGGTACCAGACAGTTCGTTCCAGGCTAGCGGGGCTCAGATAGTGAATATGGGTTCCGGGCAGCCCGGCGGGGTGCGGGCCCTGGAAAACCGCGGTTTTAAACCGGGTCCCGTTCGGCACCGGGATATCCCCGCCGGTTGCCGTGCAGATCCATATGCTGCCGTCGGTGAGTTGCTGGATCACCTGCAGGCCGTACAGGAAATCCTCCGGGTACTCGGAGATCACCACGCGGGGATCGGCCGCCAGCGGGTTGCTGTCCATGGCCGTGACGAAAATGGACTGCGCTACGCCGTCTGCAGGGGGCACCCGGCTGAACGGTCGGGTGCGCAGGGCAGTCCACAGGCCACTGCGCTGTAGCAGGCCGCGAACCCGGGTGGCGGTGAGTCGCTCCAGTTCCTCGGGCGGATAGCTGTCGAAGCGCAGTTCATCGTCGCCGCCGATGCGGATCTCGACGCCTTCGAGGACCCGCCGATAGCCGCGCACGATCCGTGAGACGACGCCGCTCGCCGGTGAGGTGTAGGAAATCTCCGGGTGGCTCTTGTCGGTGAACAGGGTCTGGCCAAGTGCGACCCGGTTGCCCTCCTCGACTGCCAGCACCGGTTTCAGCCCCGGATAATCAGCCCCCAGCAGCGAGACCCGGGTTACTTCCGCACCCGCATCCAGCACCTGTTCGGGCGCCCCCGAGATGGGGATATCGAGACCATTTTTGAGCTTGAATCGCATGCAGATGGTGGTGCGTCGTTGTGGTCCTTCGTTCTTGGCGCACCCTCCATGCCGGTACAATTGCACTGCATTAACCACGATTCATTCCAGCGTGTCAACAGGTGGTCGGGATTGTTCCTGTCCTCCGCGTTGCGGGCGTCACCCGCACTTCACGCCACGTCTGCCCGTCTGTCTTGAACAGACCGGGCGTGCACCGTCTTGCAGGCAGGCAGACGAGGGCGCTCCACCTACATTGAAGAATCCAAACGGGGGCTTGCCACGCGTTGTTCACGGTGAGTCTGCGGTTGCGGGACACGACATCGCATTTGACCTTGCACAGAAGGGACCGGGCATATAGCCTAATGCGGGTCCAGGGGTTGGCCTTCTTCCCACAACGCAGGAGCCGTGACGATGACCCAGATTACAGAGGATATGATTTTTTCGTGTTTTGCTGCAGCACGCCGGGGTTCGAGCCTGAACGACACCGCCGAATCATTCGTCGATGTCGAGGAATACGAAAACCAGGTGATGTACCCTGAATTCGCCCGTTGGGCCAGGCAGGCCGGCTACCCCAGGCTTGCGACCCTGTTCATGAAAGTCGCCGGCGAAGAAAAACTGCACGCCGTGTGGCTGCGCGAACTCTATGACACCATGGGGATGCCCGCGCGTGGCGAGGACACCCGGCGCGCGATCGATGCCCTCACGGCAATCCGCGAAAACTGCGACAAGCTGATCGGGCTGAACCCGGACGGTGTCGTGGAGAAGGCCCTGCGGGTCGCAATGCGCGTGGAACAGCGTGAGTACGCGGAAATCTACCCCCACTTCCGGGACCAGGCGCACCAGGCCGGCAGCCCGGAGGAGGCCGCCGTGTACCAGAAGGTGATCGATTCGGAACGCCAGCACTATGACTGGTTTCACAGCGCGCTGCAGGAGTATTTCCCGCAGGCGGCGACGGCCACCGCCTGATCCGACACCGGTCGGAAAGTGCCGCCTTGCAGCAGACACGGGCAGCCGGTGTCCGCTGGTGGCAGGCACTTGACCCGCCGATCTACCTGATTTCGGTACTGCCCGGCGTGGCAGCCTGGCTGTCGACGGGCAGTACCGGTCAGCCGCTGCTCGAGGTTGCGCTTGCGACGCTTGCCGTCATTTTGCTGCAGCACGCCATCAATGTGCTTAATGACGTCAGCGACTGGCGCCTGGGAGCCGACGCCGAGAAGGCACATTCCTGGGCGCGCTTCCATCGTCTGAACCTGCGGGTCGCGGCGA
>JASFNS010000328.1:0-3490 GCA_050116915.1 Thiogranum sp.
TGCCGTAGATGCGCTGCAGCATGGGGTTGCGCGAATCACCGCGCCAGTAGGCGCCGGCAACACTCATGAGCTTGAAGGCCTTGGGCAGTTTGCCGGTGCTCGGCAGGTGCGGGCCACGGCAGACGTCGAACCATTCTCCCTGCCGGTAAACGGACAACTCTTCGCCTTCCGGAATAATGTCGTCGATGATCTCGACCTTGTACGACTCGCCCATGTCGCCGAAGGTCTTCATCGCGTCGTCACGCGACCACACCTCGCGCTGTATCGGCAGATCGCGTCCCACGATTTCCTTCATACGCGCCTCGATCCTGGTCAGATCCTCGGGCGTGAATGGCTCCTCGCGCGCAAAATCATAGTAGAAGCCGTTTTCGATGGCCGGTCCGATGGTCACCTGGGTGCCGGGATAGAGCTCCTGCACCGCCTGCGCCATAACGTGCGCGGCATCGTGCCGGATCAGCTCCAGCGCCGCGTCATCCTTCCCGGTGACGATGGCAAGTTCAACATCCCCGGTTATCAGGTAACCGGCGTCCACCAGGCGGCCGTCGACCCGACCTGCCAGTGCGGCCTTTGCGAGCCCGGGGCCGATATCGGCGGCAACGTCGTGGATGGTAACGGGTCTGTCGTATGAGCGCTGACTGCCGTCAGGCAGGGTAACTACAGGCATGGGTTTTCCTCAGTGGTGACCACTACCAAAGGCCACTTGATTGATCAAAACAAACATCCCCGTATGACACGGGGATATCTTTCGAACTTGTTTGGTAGGCGCGATTGGACTCGAACCAACGACCCCCACCATGTCAAGGTGGTGCTCTAACCAACTGAGCTACGCGCCTGTCGTTAAGAACGACGCATTATAGAGTGCCCGTAAAACAAGTCAATGCCCGCTAGATTGTTAATTCTCCGGGCAATTCCATGATGCCAGCGCCCGCGCCCCAGTACCGGCCGAAGCTGGCCCACAGCGCGGTTTTCCGGGCGCAAACGCGACCAGGTGGTGCCCGGGGCGGCGGTTTAAACCGGGCCGCTGATAGGGTATATAATAAGAAAATCAACACATCATCGCAGTGAGGGAGCAGCTATGAGTAAAGAAACCGATAAGATCAGCCAAGGTTTCGAGAAGGCCTTCGAGGAAGCCGGTGACGTGAGCGTTGATACCGATGTCGCCAGCCAGCAGCGCTCCCGTCGGCAGCGCGAGCTGGACAACTGGAACATCGAAACGGGTCGGCGTATCGCCGCCAGCGAGGGGATTGAACTGGACGACGCCCGGCTGCGGGTGGTCAACAGCCTGCGGGACTATTATCTCGAACACGGCCTCGCGGAACATGGACGCGAGCTCGGCGACATGCTCGACGAGCGGTTTTCGGCCGAGGGCGGCCGCAAGTACCTGCGCGAGCTGTTCCCGGAAGGTCCGGTTGCCCAGGGCATGAAGATCGCCGGGTTACCCGTTCCTGCCCACACCGAAGACGAGGGCTTCGGCACCGCGCGCTAGCGCGGCTCGAGGGCTGCATGTTCGGTCCGTCTCTCGAACCCCTGGTCGCCCTGATCGCCGGCATCCTGATCCTGGCGATTCCCAGGCTGCTCAGCTACATCGTCGCCATCTACCTGATCATCGTCGGCATACTCGGCCTGATGCAGCAGTACTAGTCCGGCCGAGGCCGCGGACGTGCGCACAACCGCGAAGCGGTGCCCGCCGCCCTGCGACGGCGACCTGCGATCCGACGCCGGCGGCACAAGCCGCCGACTACCGCAGGCGCATGCGGTCCTGCCATGTTGTCATGGCGATTCCGCCAGATCCGCCGGTGGTACCGGCACTCGGGCGAACCGTACAACCCGGGGAGCGGCTGCGCCGACGCTGCTTGCCCTGTCAGCCGCCTTTCGGCCCGAACAGCAGCCAGAGAATAAAGCCGAGTACCGGCAAAATAATGATCAGCACGATCCACACGACTTTCGCGCCAGTGCTGGCGCCGCTTTGAACGGTTTTAACCAGCGCCCAAACATCCAGGACGAGAATAATCAGTCCTAACAAACCTCCGACTTCAATGCCCATTGCCTGCCCTCCTGGTGTCAGCCTGCATGACGCTGGCGTTTGCGGGCCTGATCTCCGGCCGGGGAAAACCGCCGCCATCAGGATTTGCCCGAGTTTTTAGGTCCGGACAGGTTCAGGGTAACATGGCGTGTGATTTTTCCTAACGGCAAGCGCTGAAAAAACCGCGCCGGTCGCCGCGCACTCCCCGACGTTCCGCCCGCCCCGCCAATCGCGCCGGGACAATGTGCGACCGCTATTGCGATCAGGCGATTTCCAGCGTCGACTCCCGTATATGGCGTATCTGGTCGCGCAACCGGGCGGCGTCTTCGAACTCCAGGTTCTGGGCGTGCTGATACATCTGCTTCTCCAGTTGTCTGAGCTTCCTGGCCAGCTTTTCAGGTGGCATGCCGGCGTATTCCGCCACCTCCTCGGCCACCCTGGCGTAGCGCTGCACGCCGGTCACCGGGCCCGACCGCGCGCCTTCCATCACATCCGAGACCGCCTTGCGGATCGACGTCGGCGTAATATCGTGTTCCTTGTTGTAGGCGTCCTGTTTCGCACGGCGTCGTTCCGTTTCACCAATCGCTCGCTCCATGGAACCGGTGATCCTGTCGGCATACAGAATCGCCTTGCCGTTGACGTTGCGGGCCGCGCGGCCGATGGTCTGGATCAGCGACCGTTCCGAGCGCAGGAAACCCTCCTTGTCCGCGTCGAGAATGGCGACCAGCGAGACTTCGGGCATGTCCAGCCCCTCGCGCAGCAGGTTGATACCCACCAGTACGTCGAACTCGCCCAGGCGCAGGTCGCGGATGATTTCCACGCGCTCCACGGTGTCGATGTCCGAGTGCAGATAGCGCACCCGCACGTCGTGCTCGGCGAGATACTCGGTGAGATCTTCGGCCATGCGCTTGGTGAGGGTGGTAACCAGGACGCGCTCACCGACCCCGGCACGTTTGCGGATTTCGGACAATACATCGTCGACCTGGGCGCCGGCGGGCCGTACCTCGACCTCGGGATCGACCAGCCCGGTGGGCCGCACCACCTGCTCCACCACCTGCCCCGCGTGCTCTGCCTCGTAGGGACCGGGCGTCGCCGAGACAAAAATCGACTGCAGCACCAGCCGTTCGTATTCCTCGAAGCGCAGCGGCCGGTTGTCCAGCGCCGATGGCAGGCGGAAACCGTACTCGACAAGGGTTTCCTTGCGCGAGCGGTCGCCGCGGTACATGCCGCCGAGCTGCGGGATGGTGACGTGTGACTCGTCGACCACCACCAGGGCGTCCTCGGGCAGGTAGTCAAGCAGGGTCGGTGGCGGCTCGCCGGCCTGCCGGCCGGACAGATAGCGCGAGTAGTTCTCGATGCCCGAGCAATATCCCAGCTCGATCATCATCTCCAGGTCGAAGCGGGTGCGCTGCTCCAGCCGCTGCGCCTCCACCAGTTTGTTCAGATCGCGCAGCTGCGCCAGACGTT
>JASFNS010000329.1:0-3486 GCA_050116915.1 Thiogranum sp.
TCCTGCTCGTCTTTTTTCTCCTGCTGTTGCTGTCCTTTCTGGTCCTTCTGCTCCTGCTCGTCTTTTTTCTCCTGCTGTTGCTGTCCTTTCTGGTCCTTCTGCTCCTGCTCGTCTTTTTTCTCCTGCTGTTGCTGTCCTTTCTGGTCCTTCTGTTCCTGCTCGTCTTTTTTCTCCTGCTGTTGCTGTCCTTTCTGGTCCTTCTGTTCCTGCTCGTCCTTCTTTTCCTGCTGTTGCTGTTCTTTCTGGTCCTTCTGTTCCTGCTTGTCCTTCTTATCCTGCTGTTGCTGTTCTTTCTCGTCCTTCTGTTCCTGCTTGTCCTTCTTGTCCGGCTGCTTCCTGGTGCGCTGCTGTTCCAGCTGCTCGGATTCCGCTTCCGCGAGCATCGCGCTGGTCAGCCCGAGGTTGTGCCGCGCATCCGCATAGTCGGGGTCGCGCAGTAGCACTTTTCGATACGCCTCGGCTGCGGCATCCAGCTTGCCTTCATGGAAGCGGCTGTTGCCGAGGTTATAGAGGGCATCGGTTTTTACTGCTTCGCGTTCGACGCGGGTAAACGATTCCGCTGCCTGGCTGTATTGTCCCGCCCGGTATTGCGCAACGCCGCGTCGATAGGGGTCGCTGAATGTTTCAGCCGCTTTTTCGTATTCGCCCTTCTGGAACAGCTTGGCGCCCTGTTGTTCCCGGTTGTCGAACAGGCTGGCGTGCGCGGCCTGGGCCGCACACAGCAGGCAAAGCAACAACAGCGGCCGGCGGCGTATCATCGAACTTCCCCGTGCTTGCCGAAACGCGAGATGCCGGCGCCCGGGCGGTACAGGTACAGCAGTATCAAGCCGGCGGGTAGCAGCAGCCAGTAGAAGTATTCGTTCCACACCAGGGTATGCATCTTTTGATTCTGCCTGGTGGTGGCGTGGGCCATGATGGCCCGGAGAATGTCCCTGGTGTCGTCGTCCCGGTAGTCGGCGACGCGGAAAACTCCGCCGCCGAGTTCGGCGAGACGCCGGAGGCTTTCCTCATCCAGCCCGGATAAAACCGGCTCGTGGTTGATACCCCATAGTCCGGGCACCGGGCCGCCCTGACTGGTGCCCACGGCGAGTACATGGAAGCGCGTGCCCTTGTCGTGTAACTCCCGCACCTGCTGATCGAGCGCCTTGTCGGCGAAATCGCCGTCACTGATCAACAGTATGTTATGCGCGACCTCGTCTCCCTGTCCGGCCAGCAGGCGATTAGCCCGGTCGATGGCGTCTGACAGGTGACTGCCCTGCAACTGCACCAGGCCGGTGGAGATCGCCGGGAGCTGGCGTAGCAGGCTTTCGCCGTCCTCGGTGATGGGGGTGACAACGTGCGCGACCGTCGCGAAGGCGATCAGGCCGATGCTGATGCCCGAGTTCGCTGCGACCAGGTCCTGTATTTCCTGGCGCGCCCGTTCGAGACGCGACGGGTCGACATCGGTGACATCCATCGAGCGCGATATGTCGAGCAGGATCACCAGGTCGGCGCCCGGCTGGAACGGGCTCATCTGACGGAAATCCCAGCGCGGTCCGGCCATCGCCAGCGAGAGCAGGCTCCAGGCCAGCGCCCAGCCGATCAATGGGGTTTTGCTGCCGACGCGGTGCGTGGTGGCGGCGCTGCTGAGGTGAGGCAGCAGGTGGGCATCGGCGTAGCGGGCTTCCAGCCCGTGCTGCCGGAAAGGCGCCGAATACAGCAGCCAGGCTATCGCCAGCGGTATCGCCAGCAGGCCCCACAGCCACAGCGGTTGCGCGAAATGGAAGCCACTGTCAACCATAGCTTTTGCGGCTCAGACGGCGCGCGCGCGCACCCGGAAACAGCCCCAGCGTCAGCAGCACCAGCAGTGCCAGGCCCAGCGGCCAGCGGTACAAGGGGTGAGGAATCATCACGGTGCGTGAGTCCGCCCTGGTCTTTTCCAGTTCATCGATGCGCCGGTAGATCATTTCCAGCGCGCTGGTATCGGTGCCGCGAAAATAGGCGCCGCCCGTTATCTTGGCGATCCGGCGCATCACGTCTTCGTCAAAGCCGAGGTCGTCGCGGGTGATCAGGCGGCCGTTTTCCACAATGGGAACCTCTTTGCGGTCGCTGCCCACACCGATGGCATAAATGCGGATGCCTTCACTGGCAGCGAGCTGCGCCGCCACCAGTGGCGGAATCGTGCCGGCGGTGTTTTCGCCGTCGGCAATCAGCACCAGTACCCGTGAACCCGGCGGGCGTTCGCGCAGTTTCTTCACGCCGAGTCCCAGGGCATCGCCCATGGCGGTGCCATCGCCGGCAATGCGTGGTACCAGGTCGTCGAGCAGGTGACGCACCGCCTGGCGGTCCATGGTCAGCGGCGACAGGACAAACGCCCGGCTGCCGAAAATAATCAGACCGACACGGTCGTCTTCCCGCCCCTCGATGAAGCGGCCCATAACACCCTTGACGACCTGCATGCGGCTGACCTGCTTGCCGTCCACGGTGAAGTCCAGGGCCTCCATCGAGTGGGACGTGTCAACCGCCAGCATCAGGTCATAGCCCTCGCTGCGTTCTTCCGTGTGCGGTTCCAGCCATTGCGGGCGCATGGCGGCAAAGGTCAGCCCCGTCCAGAGCAGGGCGAGCAACAGATAGTAGAGGCGGGTTCCCAGCGTGGTGGCGGCGTGACGGGTCTTGAACGCCGCCTGCAGCTCGTGCAGGTCCGGGTGCAGCAGGGTTACCTTGCGTTCCTGCGTGTCTGTCGACGCATACGAGCGATCGCGATTCAGCAACCACATAAGCAGCGGCACCAGCAGCAGTAAACCCATCCACGGCCACTGAAAGTTAAGCATGCCGGCGGTCTCCGCGACGATCTACCCAGGTGAACGCCGCATCGATCAGCGGCAGCAACTGCTTGCTGCTGTGCTGTGAAGCCTGGGCGGGCGCGTAAGGCAGGGTCAGCAACGGCCGGCCGTGATGCGTCCAGTCGAAGCCCGCCGGGTCGTGTTCCTGAAGCCACGCGAGCCAGCGTTTACCAGTGAGCCCGGCGGCGTGTTCGCGGCCAAGGCGTGCAATGGCGATGCGGCGCAGCAGCTCAGACAGTTCGCTGGCGAGCTGCTGTGCGGGCAAGCGCGCGGCCCGTTGTTTCAGGTTGCGTAACTGCTTCCAGGCAGGCCGGCGCCAGGACCCGGCCGGGTAGCGCAACATGTTGCGGACCAGCGATATCAATAAAAAAATCACCGCCACGGCCAGCGCGGCCAGCAGCCACCAGCCCGGTGCCAGCGGCCACCAGGGGATGCTGTCGAGCCCGTGTATATCGCGTAGCTGACTGACCAGTTCGGGGTTCACAGAAAGGACCTCATACGCAGGCGGCGCTCCAGCCCATGGACCATTGCGGCGTGCACGTCATCGCCGGTTTCCACGGGAATCAGTGCGCATCCCGAGCCGTGCGCGATCTGAATCAGCGCGTCCCGCCGCTGTTGCCAGGCAGCCCGGTATGTACGCCGGCCGGCCTCGTCGGCGGTGTTC
>JASFNS010000330.1:0-3483 GCA_050116915.1 Thiogranum sp.
CCCCGGGGGCCTAAGCGCCGCCTATTACCTGCGCCTCAAGGGGCACGCGGTTGAGGTGTTCGAATCCCAGGCGCAGGCCGGTGGTATGCTGCGCTATGGCGTGCCCAGTTACCGGCTGCCGGACCCGGCGCTGGACAAGGACATCGAGCACATCCGCTCGCTGGGTGTGGAGATCCACTTCAACCACAGCGTCGGTCGGGATACCGCGTTCTCCGACCTGCTGGAAAACTACGACGCCGTATTCGTCTCCACGGGACTCAACGTACCGTCGCAGATGCGTATCCAGGGCGAGGACCACCCGCGCGTTATGGCCGGGCTGAAACTCCTCGACGATGTCGCCAATGGCAAAGACCCGCAGATCGGTACCAGCGTCGCGGTCATCGGCGGCGGTAATGTCGCCATGGATGCAGCAAGAGTCTCGCGTCGGCTCGGCGCCAGGGTTACCGTGCTCTACCGCCGACGTATCGAGGACATGCCGGCTGACACCGAGGAAATCCATGAAGCGCAGGCTGAAGGCTGTATCTTCGTCACCCAGGCGATCCCCGTCGAAGCGCTGAACGCCGAACAGAGCGGCCAGGTGACGCTGAAATGGGGCGAAGCGGAAATGCTCCAGGATCCCAAAGGCGGCCGGCCACGCCCGGTGCTGCAGGAGGACCGCATGCATCTGGACACCTTCGATACCGTCATTTCGGCTATCGGTCAGGGCAGCAACCTGGACTATATCCCCACCGAGATCTCCGACCAGTTGCAGATCAAGTGGGGCAAGTTCATCCCCGGCGACTACCAGCAGATGGTGCTGGACAAACTGTTCGTCGGCGGCGACGTAGCCAATGCAACTGCCGACGCCATAAGCGCGATAGAAGACGGCCACCATGCCGCGCGTGGCATCCACCGGTTTCTGGATACCGGCCAGCGCGGATAGTTTTTCAGTCAAACGCCGTGACCGCCCTGCGTCACGGTCTGCATCAGAGGCAGAGAGCGCCATGAATACCGTCGACGAAATTCTCGATTACGCCATCGACCAGGAACAACAGGCCGCCGACTTCTACGCCGACATGGCGAAGCGCGCGGAAAAAGGCGGCATGAAGGACATCTTTCTGGAATTCTCGGCCGAGGAGGAACGCCACCGTGACAAACTGCTCAACGTCAAACAGGGCGACCAGGAGCTGCACGCCAACCAGGCGGTGATCGATCTGAAAATCAGTGACTACCTTGTAGACGTCGAACCCCACGAGCATATCAGCTACCAGGATGCCCTGATCATCGCCATGAAACGCGAGCGCGCCGCCTTCCGCCTGTATTCCGACATGGCCGAAAAAGTCACAGAGGCCGCGCTGCGGGACGTGTTTCTCGGTCTGGCAAAGGAAGAAGCCAAGCACAAACTGTTTTTTGAATCGGAGTACGACGAGCGCGTACTCAGGGACAACTGAGCACCGGACTGGCGGTAGGCGGCCAGGCTTTATCCTGCATCGTCATTCAGACAACTCTGACTGGCACCTGACACGTGACAGAGAGCGCCCGATTTGCGCGATCAGCCTCGACATGCCCGTGAGGCCGACAAGCGCCGCCTTGCGTAGCGTCCCGGCACGTGGATTGTCAGCCGCCATCTTTTTCCCGGTAAGGATATTTGGTGTGACCGAAACGAATCACCAATACGGCGAAAGCAATGAGCAAAGCGGCCGCTGCAACACCCAACATTCTCCAGGTGTCCAGGTTCTTCATGTCGAGGATCAGATAACGCGCCAGCGCAACGATGGCGATATACAGCGGCATTCGAACAGGCAGCTTTCCGGAATCGAGATAAATCGCTATCATCGCGAGCACTTCCAGATAGATAAACAAAAGCAGAAGATCCGCCAAGGCAACGGTCTTCGCTTCGATCATTGACGATATCTCAAAACCTACGGCGACCAGGGTGGCGACCGCAATAATCAGCAGGCCAATATCCTGCGCCCATGTGAGCGCAGTATGCCCGATGTTTCTTATGTTATTCACGGTTGTCGCCTCCTGGATTCTGCTGACAAGGAACGAACCAGAGCCCTCGCCCAATGAACCGGCACATCCTTTTAGCTGACCTGCCAGCTATCTTAGCTAATGCGCTCGCGATGCCGGCCTGTGAGAAAAGAAGAAAATACAAAATAGAATGAACCCGATCAGCACGACAGACGCTGAATATCGACTCAAATCCAGTCCACCCTTGCTTACTGGCTTGTCAAGGAAGTCGCCAACAACTGCACCAAGCGGTCGGGTAAGAATGAACGCAGCCCAAAACAATGTGGTGCGCGAGACTTTCGTCCAGTAGTATGCCGCGGCAATTGCCGCCAGCATTGCGCCAAACACGATTGCGCCACCGCCGTACCCGAGGCCCGCAGTGTCTGCCGTCCAATCGCCGAGAGCGGTGCCAAGCGTCTGGGAAAACATGATTGTGACCCAGTAAAATATCTCAGACCTCGTCGAGCTGACAGTATCAACGGAAATTGAACCCAGTGTGCGATACCAGATAAAAAGCGAAGCCATAAGCAACGTAAACAGGATTGCCGTTCCACCGGCATAACCAATACCCAGCGATCTATCGAAGAAATCCGCCAGCGTAGTCCCGACCGTTGTAGTGGCGATAATTGTTGCCCAGTACAGAACCGGATGAAATTTCCTGGCGGCAATCTGAACACCTACAGCCGCCACGAATATGACGAAAAATATGCCGGTACTCATGAGATAGCCGAGGTTCATTGACATCGACACCGCGTCACCGCCGGTTTCGCCAAGCGTTGTCGCGAGGATTTTTATAACCCAGAAGAGTAGCGTTACTTCGGGAACCTTACTGAGTATTTCCTGATTGTTCATGTTCACTTATACCTGATCCAGATTGCTGGGGCAGCAAACGTCTGCATGAGGCGCCACGCGCCGGACAAAACATTCGTCCAGACCCGAGTCGGCCAGCTCCAACGACCCGTCGCACACGGCCGCTCGCACCCGCAGTCCCGGCCGGAATGGCCGGTCGGGAGTCATGCAGCACAGCGCCGACCGCGCTACACCTGGTAAGTCGACGAAGCGGTGTCACCGCCCGTGCCGGTCCAGTTCGTGTGGAAAAACTCACCGCGCGGGCGGTCGAGCCGCTCATAGGTGTGCGCACCGAAATAGTCGCGCTGGGCCTGCAACAGGTTCGCCGGCAGCTTGCCGCTGCGATAGCCGTCGAAAAAGGCCAGCGCCGAACAGAAGGCGGGTAACGGGATGCCCAGTTCAATACCCAGGGCGGCGGCTTTACGCCACCCGGGTTCGGCGCTTTTGACGGCCTCGATGAAAAACTCGTCCAGCAGCAGGTTGCCTAGTGTCGGATTGGTACTGAAGGCCTGTTTGATGTTGCCGAGAAAACGGCTGCGGATAATACAGCCGCCGCGCCACATCAGGGCGATATCGCCGTAGCTCAGCTCCCAGCCGTACTCGGCCGCGGCCTCGCGCATCAGCATATAGCCCTGTGCGTAG
>JASFNS010000331.1:0-3477 GCA_050116915.1 Thiogranum sp.
GGTCATCAGCCTGTTCCTGCTGGCAGGCGTGGTGAAAATCTTCGTCGGTTCCAAGCAGAGCTACCGGGTCAACGACGGGCTATCACGCCTGCAGGAAAATGCACGCTTCGCCTTCGACCACATCGCCCAGGATCTCGACGCCGGCGGTTACATGGGCTGCAATGACTCGGCCGACGTCGACCGTAACAATGATCTGCTGCTGACCAATGCACTGACCAACGCCGTGGCAACCGGTTACAACTTCGCCAACCCCATCGACGGTACCGACAACACCGGGCCCAACGGCAGCGACACCATCAACATCCGGCGCGCCGTGACCTCCAGCGCTGTCCCGCTTGCCGCTTCCATGCTTGAAGCCACGTCGCCGCTCACCCTCGACGACACGCACCCGAACTATGCATCGCTTGAACAGTGGCAGGTCATGGCAGTTTCGGATTGCTCCAGGACCTCCATCTTCATGATCACCAACGACCCCACCACCAGCGGCGGGGTCATACAGCACGATCCGGGCGTGGTAGCGCCGGTCGGAGCGATAAACGAGGGACAGTCCAATCTGGCAACCAACCTTAATGGCGTCAACGTAAACGACCTCAAGAACACCTTTGGTTCCCTTTCGGCTTCGCAGGCCACCGCAATTCGCGTCGCAACCAACAGCTACAGCATCCAGCCCAGTGATTCCGGAACCGGTTTCTCCCTGGCGCTCAACGGCTCAGAGCTTGTCGAAGGCGTCCAGGACCTGCAGGTGCAGTATGGCATCGACGCCGACGGCACACCGGGCGTGGAACGCTACGTGTCGGCCAACGACCCCGCCCTGGCCGCCGCCGGCATGAACCAGGTCGCCTCGGTCACGCTGACACTGACCCTGAATACCGTGAGCGGTGTAAAGATCGACGGTCAACCGCTCACCAAGACCGTGTCCCAGACGTTCCGGCTGAGAAACCGCTAATCCCCGTTACGCAGGTATCCGATCATGACATCTCGCTACACTCTCGAACACAAGGCAAGCCAGCGCGGCGCCATCCTCATTGTCAGCCTGCTGTTGCTGCTGGTAATGACACTCATAGGGGTGACTGCCGTCAGTACCACCACGCTGCAGGAAAAAATGGCGGGCAATAACCGGCAGCGGCAGCTCGCGTTCCAGGCGGCCAGCGCTGCACTGCGCGACGCGGAGACCTGGCTGACCACGAATATAACGACGTTGCCGCAGTTCGAAACCACTTTCAGCGGCACACCGGCGGAGCTTTACTGGCTGCGCGCGCCTAAACCGCCGAGCCCTGTACGCCCGGTAGCCATGGATATCTATGACGGCAGCGTCTGGGCGGTCGGCAACAGCCAGCAGATCGCGAACGCCGTAGCAAGCGGCGGCCAGAACCCGCCACGCTACATTATCGAATACATGGGCCGTTCCGGCGAAGCCCCGCTCGACTACACCGATCCGGACACGCGTCAATACGCATTCAGAATCACGGCCATCGGCTGGGGCACGGACAACACCACGACCTATATCGCCCAGAGCACGTTCCGCATACCGCTGACATGAAAAACAGTGAACCAGACTGCACAGTTCAAACACATTCTCAGTATTGTACTGGGGGGATTGCCATGAAGAACCTTAAACATACCCATGTACCTCAGAACCGCGGCGCTCTCGTCACCGGTTTGAGCGGCGCACTGTTGCTGTCTGTTTCACACAGCCTGTGTGCCGCGCCGGGCACGCTGGCGAGCAGCCCCCTGTTTCTGTCGACCAACGTGCAGCCGAATATTTTCTTCATGGTGGACGACTCCGGCAGTATGGACTGGGAAGTGCTGCTGTCGAACGCCGCGCGCACCCAGCACACCAACGCGCCGGACAGCGGCAACCTCGACTTTACGCCGGACAACTCCAGCGAGGAACTCGAGCTGTGTTACGCCTACAACGTGCTGGCATACAACCCCAACAGATCCTATACCCCCTGGCGCGGCGTTGACTCGAACGGCAATGCCTATACCGATATGCCGCTGACCGCGGCGCGCAACGACCCCTATTACTCTGGCAGCACCTCGAACCTGAGCTACCAATTTTATTTCCCCTGGAACGACAACGGCGACGGCGTATACCAGTCCGGCGAGTGCCCGACCCCCAGCCGGGGTGGTGACGGCACCTTCACCAGTTCGGAATGCACCGCTTCGAACGGCTGCGTACTTGTCTCCTCGCTGAGCGCCGCCGAGCAGACCAACTACGCCAACTGGTTCAGCTACTACCGCAAGCGCGAATACGTGGCCAAACGCGCCCTGTCGCAGATCATCAAGAGTTCCAGCTCCAGGGTGGGCATGTCCACGCTGCACAACAACAACGGCGTGCGTACGCTGGTTGCGGACATCGATGACGTCTCAACCCCTGTCAATACGACGGCGCGCGCCAACAAGAATACCCTGTTGAACAATGTGTTCAATATCAACTCCTCCGGCGGCACCCCGTTGCGGCAATCACTGGAGGACGTTGGCGAATACTATGAAGGCAACTCGAGCTGGGGACCCTCGCCGATCCTGCCCTCCGGCCAGGGCGGCGAATGCCAGCAGAACTTCACTATTCTGATGTCGGACGGTTTCTGGAACGGCGGCGATCCGGCGGTCGGGAACGCCGATACCGATGACAACACGGTTTTCGACGGCGGCCTGTATGCAGACGGTGCCACCGGTGTGACCAACACGCTGGCCGATGTCGCGATGAACTACTATGAGCGGGATCTCGACACCAACATGCCCAACAACGTCCGCATCATAGATGGCGTGGACAACAACACGGCCCAGCACATGGTGACCTATACGGTTGCCTTTGGTCTCACGGGCACCCTGGCGACCAATGCGCAGCCCGGCGACGCGGGTTTTGCCTGGCCGACGCCGACTGCCAACACCCTCAGCACCATAGATGATATGCGCCATGCCGCCTACAACGGCCGCGGGCAGTTCCTGAGCGCGGCCGATCCGCAGGGACTGATTGATTCCCTTAACTCGGCAATCAACGACATCGCGGAAAGAACCGGCACGGCTGCCGCTGTTTCGTTCAATTCGACGAGCCTGCAGACCGACACGAAGCTGCTCAAGGCCTCCTTCAACTCGGACCGCTGGTCGGGTGATGTGACCGCCTATGATCTGATCGAGGACCCGGTGACACACAACCTCAGCCTCGGGCCGATCGCCTGGGAGGCCTCGACCGATCTCGACGCGCGCACCGCCAGCTCCCGCAGGGTCGTGACCTTCGACGGCAGCAACGGCATCAACTTCAGCTGGAGTTCCCTGACCAACGCCCAGAAAAACGATCTGCGCACCAACTCGTCGGGCACACTCGACACTGAGGCCACCGGCATGGCGCGCCTGGACTATATTCGCGGCGCACACAACTGCGAGGAGAACAGCGGGCTGACCTGTAGCTATACCGACGGGGGTGGCAACACCTTCACCAGCAAGAGCCTGCGGGAACGGAAAAGCCGGCTCGGC
>JASFNS010000332.1:0-3477 GCA_050116915.1 Thiogranum sp.
CAGGATGGGTGGATGAAAAATCATCTGCACGGTGACGTTTTGCGGTGCCAGGCAGTAGAAACTGCGAGCACCATCCCGGTGTGTACGGGGTTCTGATTTCATCTTAACATCATGCCCAAGCAGAAAGTCATACCAGGCGTCCACGTCTTCGGGTGTCTTCAGTATGAAACCGATATGGTCAAGCGTCTGCGCAGCCGCGTCCGGCCCTTGTCCGGCGCGATGCAGCGCCAGGTTGTCGTTGCCCGAGGTCAGGTAAACATTGTCGGCGTCCGGACGCCATTCGACCTGCATGCCCAGCAGTTCGACATAGAAATGCTCGGCGGCGGCGAGATCCTGCACATTCAGGGCGATATGTCGCATTCCCGCGGTGGCTGGCGGACGTGGCATTCAACAAGCCTCCCGGATTTCGTAGTCGTGGGTGATTGTCGCGGTCTTGCCCAGCATGATGGACGCCGAACAATATTTGTCGGCAGACAGCGACACGGCACGCGCCACCCGCTTCTCGTCGAGACCGCTGCCGGTGACAATAAAATGCACATGAATCCTGGTGAATATCTTGGGATCCTCGTCGGCGCGCTCCGCTTCGAGCTCAGCAACGCAATCCGAAATTGGCTGGCGTGACTTTTTCAGAATATGCACAACGTCAAAAGCCGTGCAGCCGCCCATGCCCAGCAACAGCATTTCCATGGGCCGAACGCCAAGATTCCGTCCCCCGTGTTCGGGCGGACCGTCCATGACCACGGCGTGCCCGCTACCCGACTCACCCAGAAATGTCGCGTCCTGAACCCACTTTATCCGCGCCTGCATGAGCCGCCCCTTCCGAAAATATTGCGGAACCCGTCACAAAACCGACTGGCCCGTTGTTTGCATAGCCTAATGAAACCCGCTTACCCAACGCTATATACGGGACAAGGGCCCGCGAAGGTACAGTCGAATGCTGCCAAATACAATACCTGCTCCAACTCCGACCGAAAGTGCTTCATCCATAGACAAATTCCTGGAGCATTGCCACCGGCGGCGTTACCCGGCAAAGAGCGTCATCATCTATGCGGGCGACCAGTCCGACGTGCTGTACTATATCGTCGAAGGCTCGGTTACCGTGCTGATCGAGGACGAGGACGGACACGAAATCGTGCTGGCCTACCTCAATCCCGGCGATTTCTTTGGCGAAATGGGCCTGTTCGGCGAGAACAGCAACCGCAGCGCCTGGATTCGGACCAAGACCCAGTGCGAACTGGCTGAGATCAGTTACAGCCGCTACCGCCAGCTGGCTGAAGACGACCCCGGCATCCTGTTTGCGCTTGCCGGCCAGATGGCCACCCGCCTGCGCAATACCAGCCGCAAGGTCAGTGACCTGGCATTCCTGGACGTAACCGGCCGTGTCGCTCGCACCCTGCTGGACCTGTGCAAACAGCCCGACGCCATGACCCACCCCGACGGCATGCAGATTAAAATCACCCGCCAGGAAATCGGCCGTATTGTCGGCTGCTCCCGCGAGATGGTCGGCCGGGTCCTCAAGTCGCTCGAGGAACAGGGATTGATCTCGGCGAAGGGCAAGACCATGGTGGTGTTCGGCACACGCTGAAGCTGTAAACGCCGAGACGCTCCTCAGTCACCAAACAGTTCCACCAGCTTGCCGCCCGGATCGGCGGCCTTCATGAAGGCTTCGCCCACCAGGAAGGCATGTACGCCCCGTTCCCGCATAAGCTTGACGTCGTCGCGGGTGTGAATACCGCTTTCGGTCACCAGCAGGCGATTTTCAGGGAAGTCCTGCATCAGCTCCAGAGTCGTATCCAGCGTGATCTCGAAGGTACGCAGGTTGCGGTTGTTCACCCCAATCAGCGGCGCCGGTGTTGCCAGCGCGCGCTGCATCTCGGCAGCGTCGTGAACCTCCACCAGGGCGGCCAGCTGCAGCTCATCGGCCAGGTCCAGCAGTTGCCTCAGGCGGGCGTCATCCAGTGCCGCGACAATCAGCAGGATGCAGTCTGCACCCAGGGCCCGAGCCTCATACACCTGGTAGGGATCGATGACGAAATCCTTGCGCAGAACCGGCAGACTGCACGCGGCACGCGCCTGTTGCAGGTATGCGTCGCTACCCTGAAAGAAATCCACGTCCGTCAACACCGACAGGCAGGCCGCACCACCGCGTTCGTAACTCACTGCAATCGCGGCGGGATCGAATGGCTCGCGCAGCACGCCCTTGCTCGGTGACGCTCTCTTGATTTCGGCAATGACCGCCGCACCGCCTGCGTCGACCCTGTCCCGCAGCGCGCTGACAAAGCCGCGCGACGGCGCCGCACTCTCCAGCTTGCGTTCCAGGGCAGACAACGGCGTACGCTGCACCCGCTCGGCGACTTCTTCGGCCTTGCGCCGCAGAATGGTTTTCAGGATATCCGGCGTTTGGGCCATCAGAAGCTGTTGCTCATCTCGATCAACTGTTGAAATTTGCGCCGTGCAGCGCCGGAACTCAGCGCCCGCCGGGCCATCTCGACGCCGCTACCCAGACTGTCGGCAACGCCGGACACATAGATCGCCGCGCCGGCGTTCAACAGCACGATATCGCGCGCCGGCCCCGGTGTGTCATCAAACACCGCGTTAATTATCGCCAGGCTCGCGGCCGCGTCCGCCACGCCAAGAGTGTCCACCCCGCCGGTCTGCATGCCGAACTGTTCGGGTGAAATCCGGTAGCAGCTTACGCTGCCGTTTTTCAGCTCCGCCACCTGGGTGGCTGCGCCGATACTGATCTCATCCAGGCCGTCATCGGCGTGCACAACCATGACGTGCCGGCTGCCCAGCCTGCCCAGCACCTGCGCCAGCAGATTCAGCCAGTAGGCGCTGAACACCCCGAGCACCTGGTTAGGTGCGCCAGCCGGATTGGTCAGCGGTCCCAACAGGTTGAACAGGGTGCGCACCCCCATCTCCCTGCGCGGACCAATGGCGTGCTTCATGGCACTGTGATGCATGGGCGCAAACAGGAAGCCGACGCCGATCTTCTCGACACACTGCGCGACCTGTTCTGCCGTCAGCTCGAGGTTCACGCCGGCCGCTTCCAGCACATCCGCGCTGCCGCAGCTGGACGATACCGAGCGGTTGCCGTGCTTGGCGACCTGCGCGCCCGCTGCTGCAGTAACAATGGCGCTGGCGGTGGAAATATTGAAGGTCGATGCGCCGTCACCCCCGGTTCCGCAGGTATCCACCAGGTGCTCGACCGCGACCGGCACCGGGGTGGCCAGCTCCCGCATCACGCGCGCGGCGGCGGTAATCTCCTCAACCGTCTCGCCCTTCATGCGCAAACCGATCAGAAAACCGCCGATCTGGGCCGGCGTCGCTGCGCCGGTCATGATCAGACGCATCACATCGAGCATTTCGTCTTCCGACAGGTCACGGCGCTCGGTGACACTGCGGATGGCTGACTGCATATCCAAACGCTTGCTCCCCGTTTTATTGCTGTCCGGCGCCGCCCTTAGCCGCAGGCGT
>JASFNS010000333.1:0-3469 GCA_050116915.1 Thiogranum sp.
CCCAGCTCAGGGCCAGCAGGGAAAGGTGCAGGGTCGGGGACATAGCATTCCAAGTGTAGTCTGCCGGCTTCATGTTGATCGATGAGCCGCCTGTGAGCAACGTCTTTACACGGGCGGCGCACGGACGCTTGTGCGGGGCAGGCCCGGCAGGCAGGGCCTGCGGGCATGAAGCGCGGGTCGCGCAGGGTGTATGCTCTGTCCGGTGGTTTTATTGTTGAGGGGGCGGTGGTGAGCGAGAGTTCGAAAGAGACGCGGGAGCTGAACCGCTTGCTCGGCATAATGGCGCGGCTGCGCGATCCGCAAGACGGCTGTCCCTGGGACCTGGAACAGGACTTCGCCAGCATTGCGCCATACACCCTGGAGGAAGCCTACGAAGTCGCCGAGGCCATTGAGCGTCTGGTCCCCGAGGATTTGTGTGATGAACTGGGCGACCTGTTGTTCCAGGTGGTTTTCCATGCGCAGATGGCAAAAGAGCAGGGCTGGTTCGGTTTCGCCGAGGTGGTGGCGGCCATCAATGAAAAACTTGTCCGCCGTCATCCCCACGTGTTTGGTGAGGAGACCATTGCCGATGCTTCGCAGCAGACGCTTGCCTGGGAACGGCACAAGGCGCGGGAACGCGCGGCCAAGGGGGTGGTGGCGGAGGGCGTCCTGGATGGCGTACCCCTGGCGCTGCCCGCACTGGTCCGGGCGCAGAAGCTTCAGCGCCGGGCTGCGCGGGTCGGTTTCGACTGGACCAATATCCAGGACGTGATCGCCAAGCTCGAAGAAGAACTGGAAGAGCTGAAGCAGGCGCTGGAAACGCAGGAACCACTGCAGCGGGTGCGTGAAGAACTCGGTGATCTGCTCTTCAGCGGCGTCAACCTGGCGCGGTTTCTGGACGCGGACGCCGAGTCGCTGCTGCGCGCGGCTAACAGCAAGTTCGAAAGCCGCTTTCGCGTCGTGGAAAAACTTGCCGGTGAGCAACAGCGCGACATGCGGGACTGCACGCTCGAGGAACTCGAGGCGTACTGGCGGCAGGCCAAACAGCAGGCAGGTTAGTCAGTCGTGGTCGGTGGCCAGCAGCCAGGCCAGGAACGGTTCCTCGATCAGGCTGAAGAAACGCAGCGCGGCGTCGCTGCTGCGCTCGAACTCGTGACGGCCGCTGACGCGGCATGCCCGGTTGATAAACTGCCGTGCCCTGTCGGTGTCGATTTCGTCTTCGTAGGCCATCAGGTTGATCTGTTGAAGGTAATCCCAGAAATGCGGGTCCCGGGCCAGGATGCCGGCGTTGCGGCTGGCGTCACCGCCGTTCAGTCTGTCGCGCAGGCGCCAGCGCCGTTGCGTGGTTGAGCGGATGCGTGGGCGCTCGAGCGCGACCAGGCAGAGCAGGCAGTGCGGCTGGCCGGCGGCGCCTGGTCCGTCCGCCGGAGGGCTTGCCAATTCACCCGCGTCGATAACCTGCAACGACAGTGTGTGCTCGCCTTCGGTGGCCGGCGCGCGGCCGGAGCGAAGTTGCTGAACTGTGCGATTCACCGTTTACCTCCTGGTGGAATGCGAGCCGGCATGGCCCCTCGGCGTCAGAAATCTGTTCTGCTGATAACGGGTTGCATCAGCCGTGCCAGGCTGTAATCCGGAATCGCGGCTGCGCCAGGCCGGTGCAGGCCACTGGGCGCCCCGCCGGATTCCAGGGCGGCGCCCGGGGCGAGTTTGATAATCACCCGAAAATCATTAAGGTATGCTCCTTTCGAGCGGCGTCTAAAAGCACTAATTCAGAGCATCCGGGGATCCAAAAAAATGGAAAAATATCAGGCTGGGAGTGATGTACTATTTATCTTGCTGGGCGCCATTATGGTACTGGCGATGCACGCGGGTTTCGCTTTCCTCGAAGTCGGTACCGTCAGGGGCAAGAACCAGGTCAACGCCCTGGTGAAAATCATTGCCGATTTCGCCATGTCGACCATTGCGTATTTTTTCATCGGCTTCAGTGTGGCCTATGGTGTGGATTTCTTCTCCGGCGCCGATGTGCTCAGCCAGAAGCATGGCTACGAACTGGTGAAGTTCTTTTTCCTGCTGACGTTTGCCGCGGCCATACCGGCGATTATTTCGGGGGGTATTGCCGAGCGGGCACGCTTCAATCCCCAGTTGCTGGCGACCTTCGTCCTGGTCGCAGCGGTATACCCGTTCTTCGAAGGCATCACCTGGAACGGCAACTATGGTGTGCAAGCCTGGATAGCTGCCACTTTCGGCGCCCAGTTCCACGATTTTGCAGGGTCCGTGGTCGTGCACGCCATGGGCGGCTGGATAGCCTTGAGCGCGGTGTTGCTGCTGGGTCCGCGCCACGGACGCTACACCAAGGACGGTGAAATGACCGCGCACCCGCCATCGAGTATCCCGTTCCTCGCGCTGGGCGCATGGATCCTGTCGGTGGGCTGGTTCGGGTTCAATGTCATGTCCGCCCAGACCATCGACGCCGTGAGCGGATTGGTGGCTGCCAACTCGCTGATGGCGATGGTCGGGGGTATTCTCGCAGCGCTGTTTGTCGGCCGGAACGATCCGGGTTTCGTGCACAACGGCCCGCTGGCGGGCCTGGTTGCTGTTTGCGCGGGTTCCGATGTCATGCATCCCCTGGGGGCGCTGGCGACCGGTGCGGTGGCCGGCAGCCTGTTTGTCTGGTTGTTCACCGTGACCCAGAACCGCTGGAGGATCGATGATGTCCTCGGTGTCTGGCCTTTACACGGATTGTGCGGTGTGTGGGGTGGTATCGCCTGCGGCATTTTCGGCAGTACCAGCCTGGGTGGTCTGGGCGGTGTGAGCCTCGGCGCGCAACTGGTGGGTACCGCCCTGGGCATCGGCATCGCATTGACCGGCGGGTTTATCGTTTATGGCGCCATCAAGGTGGCAATCGGTTTGCGCCTTGACGAGGAAGATGAATTCCGCGGCGCCGATCTCAGTATCCATCATATCGCCGCATCGCCGGAATACGATCGCTAGGGTGTTGCCCGGGGGGCGTCGGGTTTTGTCCCCCGGGTTGGCGCATCAATTGAAATTCCCCACGCTTTTCTTTAGAGTCCGCTGCTAGCTTCAGGTGCTCCACGGGTGTTCGCCCACGGAGTGAAACGGGAAGCCGGTGCGCCGCGTTGACAAACGCAGGCAAGGCCGGCGCTGCCCCCGCAACGGTAAGCGAGTGAAAGCGAGTCACAACGCCACTGTGGGTTTCCACGGGAAGGCGATTCGCTGGAAAGGGAACTTTCCTCGTGAGCCCGGAGACCGGCCTGCAGCCACACAGCCATTCGCGGAGGGCGACGGCGCTGCACGGGTTTTGCCCGGTTCAGCCTCTCTCCTCCGCGCGTGGTTCGGCTTTATAAAAATGTGTCCGTGCGCGCGGGTGTGCGCCCGGCAACAGGAAGACGTCCATGCATCCTTACCCTGCGCAGCCAGCCGGTATCGCCGGTGTTCTGCTTATCGCCCTGTGCGTCCCGCTCGGCGCAGC
>JASFNS010000334.1:0-3458 GCA_050116915.1 Thiogranum sp.
CGACAGCGTCGCCATCGGGCCGATGGTGGTGCGCAACGTGCCGGCCAGCATCAATCCCGGCATGCACGACATGGACATCCTGCTCGGCATGAGCGTACTCAAACACGTCGAGTTTACCCAGCGGGGCGACACCCTGATCCTGAAGCCGCATGAGTGACCCGATCGCGGTCCTCACCGGCTGGACGGGAGATCTGGCCGGGCTCCTGTGGGGCAACGGCCTCACGCTGCTGGTACTGCTGGGCATGGGCCTGTATCTCACACTGCGCATGGGTTTCGTGCAGATCCGCGGCTTCCGCCACTCGGTCGAACTGGTTTCCGGGCGCTACAGCTGCAGCACCGATGCCGGGCAGATCTCCCATTTCCAGGCGCTGTCCACGGCACTGTCGGCGACCGTGGGCACCGGCAACATCGCCGGTGTAGCTACGGCGATCTCCCTGGGCGGCCCCGGCGCGCTGTTCTGGATGTGGATGACCGCATTCTTCGGCATGGCCACCAAGTTCACCGAGTGCACCCTGGCGCTGAAATTCCGCGAGATAGCCCCGGACGGCAGCATCGCCGGCGGCCCGATGTACACCCTGCTGAACGGCCTGAAAATGAAGCGCACCGCCACGCTGTTCGCCAGCTTTGCGCTGGTCGCCTCCTTCGGCATCGGCAACATGGTACAGGCCAACTCGGTGGTGGACGGACTGGGTTACCTGTACCCGGGGGTGCGCGACAACGGCTGGCTGGTGGGCGGCGTGATGGCGTTCCTGGTCGGCCTGGTCATTCTCGGCGGCGTCAACCGCATCGCCCACGTCGCCAGCGCCATTGTTCCGCTGATGGCGCTGATGTACGTGAGCGCCTCGCTGCTGGTGCTGTTTAACTACGCCGACCGGATCCCCCAGGCACTGGCGACGATTTTCAATCACGCCCTCAACCCCTGGGCCATGGGCGGCGCCGCAGTCGGCGAGGCAATACGCTGGGGGGTTGCACGCGGCCTGTTTTCCAACGAAGCGGGGCTGGGCTCTTCACCCATGGCGCACGCGGCGGCGCGCACCAACGAGCCAGTGCGCGAGGGTCTGGTGGCGATGCTGGAGCCGTTTATCGATACCCTGGTGATCTGCACCATGACCGGACTGGTCATCGTCGTGACCGGTGCCTATGCCATCAAACAGGACGACCTGGTCGGCGCTGCACTGACCGCACACGCGTTTCAGACCTCACTCGGCCCCGCGGGCGCCGCCGTGGTCGGCATCGGGCTGAGCCTGTTCGCTTTTTCCACCATCATCGCCTGGTCTTACTACGGCGACCGCTCGGCGCACTTCCTGTTCGGCGAACGGGCGGTCGGGCCCTACCGTGTGGTGTTCACCTTCCTGGTACTGGTGGGCGCCGCGGTCCCCCTGAAACTGGTGTGGAATATCGCGGATATCACCAATATTCTCATGGCCCTGCCCAACCTGCTGAGTCTGGCGATGCTGGCAGGGCTGGTGAAAGGCATGAAGAACGCGTATTTTTCCGGGTTAGCTGAAACCCGAGGCAAAAAGGCTAACCTATGAGTGAGATAACCACAGACAGCGGCCTGATTATCGAAGATATCAGTGTCGGCGAAGGCGTACTGTGCACCGGGCGCGGCCAGACTGCACTGGTGCACTACACCGGCTGGCTCGAAGACGGTACCAAGTTCGATTCCAGCAAGGACCGCGACAAACCTTTCAGCTTCCCGGTGCAGTGCAGCTATGTTATTCCGGGCTGGGATGAAGGCGTGCAGGGCATGAAGGTAGGCGGCGTACGCAAGCTGACGGTTCCCCCGGAACTCGCCTATGGGGAACGCGGCGCGGGCGGTGTGATTCCACCCAATGCGACACTGCTGTTTGAAATCGAGCTGCTGGAAATCTCGGAATAGATGCTGCTCGAAGCCCTCGAAGCGCGCATCGACCACGATGTGCGCGGCGCCCTCGCCGAGGATCTGGGCAGCGGGGATATCACCGCGCAACTGATTCCCGAAGAGGGTGTCTGGGAAGCCAGCGTCTACACCCGGGAAAACGCCGTGCTCTGCGGCCGCAACTGGTTCGACGCCGTGTTCCAGCATCTGGATGAACGTACCGAGGTCCGCTGGTATGCCGCCGACGGCGACGACATCGCCTGTCACCAGGTTATCTGCACCCTGAAGGGCCCGGCGCGCTGTCTGCTCAGCGGCGAACGCACGGCGCTGAATTTTCTGCAGACACTCTCGGGAACAGCGACCCTGGCCCGGCGTTACGCCAGGCAGGTCGAGGGCCATGCCACCCGTATCCTGGACACCCGCAAGACCATTCCCGGACTGCGCCACGCGCAGAAGTACGCGGTGCGTTGCGGCGGCTGCCACAACCACCGCTTCGGACTCTACGATGCTTTTCTGATCAAGGAGAATCATATCGCCGCGGCCGGCTCCATCGCGCAGGCCGTCGCCGCCGCACGCCGCTGCAAACCCGACATGATGGTGGAAATCGAGGTCGAGGATCTGCAGCAGCTGCAACTCGCACTGGAGGCCGGGGCGGATCGGGTGCTGTTGGACAACTTCAAGCCCGCGCAAATCGCTGAGGCCGTCGACCTGACCGCGCGCCGCGCGGAACTCGAAGCCTCGGGCGGCATCACCCTCGACAACATCCGCGAGTATGCGAAAACCGGGGTTGACTACATATCGATCGGCGCGCTGACCAAGAACGTGCGCGCCGTCGATCTGTCAATGCGGTTCGACTGAGGCGGGACATCTGGCGAACGCCGCTGCGGCAAGCGCCGACGGGGAACGCCGGAAAAGGCCGACAAAATCCTGTTTATGGTCCTGGGGGTCACTGCCTCGAGAAACGTGATAACGAACATCCTCGCTCTGCCTGCGCTGGCATTCCTTGGAGAAATCAGCTATAGCCTGTATATCCTTCAGCAGCCTGTTTACACGCTTTATACTCGCTACATTCTTTATAACGGGAACTTTGTCCCCGACCGGGATTTCTACATTTATACCGTAATGCTAATCGCAATAGCATCAGTGAGTTATTTGTTTTTCGAGAAACCGTGCAAGACCGCGATACTCAGATTCAACGCCCGCCTGGACGGGCTGCGGTCAGAGAAAATGCGCTAGGCCGGCGTTACTGACAGCGCGATGCCCCGCACGAACAAACGACCGTCCACTTCCCCGCCAAGACGACATTTCGTCCAGAGGTTGGCGCTGAACTTTGACGTATAGGATGGATGAACCGTCTTTTCGTCCGGCGAGTCCGGGGACAGTCCCCCCTCGCGTCCAGCAGTACCTCTGGTCGACCGTCGATCTGACCTGAGAAGTGACCCCCAGCAACATTCCAGGGTCTGAATCGCCCCACCCGGGTGTCCGCCGTCGCCGGCCGGCTGATATAGCGGCATAGCATCTGCGGCTGCGACGCACCGTGGACACCGGGCAATAATTTCGAGGAGACCATACAGGCGGTACGCAACCGGGTGGGGAA
>JASFNS010000335.1:0-3450 GCA_050116915.1 Thiogranum sp.
ATGCGCTCGCGCCCTAAGCCCGCGAGGCATTGCCACAGTACAGCCCGGACTTAGTTCACTGGTTTTTTTTCAAGGGCATCCGGGTACTGAAACACCAGCGCAGGCGACGCCGGGCCGGAACAGGGCGTTTGGCTTAGGGCGCGAGCGCATGCACCGAAAACCCTGTTCCGGCCCGGCGTCGCTTAAAGGATGTCGGGTCGCGGCGACAGCGCCGTTCCCGGTTTCTGGTGAGAGTGGCTACAGTTCCAGCTGGTTGCCGCTGTTTAGCGCCAGATCGATTTTGTCCTGCAACGCGCGGATGCGTTTGCTGACATTCAGCTGATATTCGTCGCGGGTGTACTTCTGCTCGAGCAGGTCGTGCGCCATGTTCAGTGCGGCCATGACGGCAATACGGTCAGCGCCGACAATCTTGCCGGTATCGCGGATTTCCTTCATTTTCTCCGTCAACAGCTCGGCGGATGCGAACAGCGCCTCGCGTTCGTTGTCCGGACAGGCCACCAGGTACTCCTTGTCCATGATGTGTATCCGCATGGGTTTGCTGTCTTTGTTCATGCGCCGTGTTCCATCGCCTTCAAGCGGTTGATCATGGCCTCGACACGGGTTCGGGCCAGTTCGTTCTTCTCTATCAGGTTAGCGCGTTCCGTCACCAGGCTGTCCTGCTGGTTGCGCAGCGACCGGTTTTCTTCCTTCAGGCGTTCGATACTGCGCACCAGTTCTTCCAGACGGACTTCCAGTTTGCGCAGTTCCTGCTCGGTAACAGATTGGGGTGTAGAGTTCGACATGCGTCCACTATAGTGAAGGGTCAAAAATGCGTCAATCTCGACGCTGTGCGATAATTATACAATGTCTGAAAATCAACGTCTTGACTATTACGAGCTCGGCGACACCCTGGTCCGGGCGCAGGTAGCCGCGGCCGCGGCCGATTGCCATGGCCTGCTCACGGGCCTGGTTTGCGCCGCGGGGTTCGCTGACCCGAAGGTCTGGATGCTGCAGATTTTCGATGACTACAACCCCAGGGACGTGGCGCAGGCGGAGGCGGCAAAACAGCTCCAGGCTGTTTACGAGGATACGCTGGCGTGCCTGAACAGTCCGGATCTCGACTTCGAGCTGCTGTTGCCCGATGATGATGACGCATTGCGCGAGCGCACCGAGTCCCTGGGCAGCTGGTGCGGCGGATTTCTGTCCGGCCTGGGCCTGGGCGGTTTGCCCGACCCGTCGCAGTTGCCCGAGGAGGTCGCGGAACTGCTGGACGACCTGGGGCAGATCGCCCGGGTGGATTTCGAACTGGACGATGCCGACGAGCAAGAGCAGGCCGCCTTCGCCGAGGTGGTCGAATATGTGCGTGTCGGGGTGCTGCTGATCAACGAAGAGCTGCAGCCCTCCAAAGCGCCGCCCCGACTTCAATAGAGACCATGGACCAGAAAGAATTCGCCCGCCGGCGCAAGCAGCTTATGCACATGATGGGGCAGGATGCGATCGCCATCCTGCCCACCAATCCCGAGCGTCCGCGCAATCGTGACGTCGATTATCCGTTTCGCCCCGACAGCGATTTTTTCTACCTTACCGGGTTCCCGGAGCCCGAGGCGGTGGCCGTGCTGGTGCCGGGCCGTCCGCACGGCGAATACCTGCTGTTCTGCCGCGACCGGGACCTGGAAAAAGAAACCTGGAACGGGCGGCGCGCCGGGCCCGAAGGGGCGGTGGAGCGCTTCGGGGCCGATGACGCTTTCCCCATCGGCGACATCGACGACATCCTGCCCGGTTTGCTCGAAAGCCGTGAACGGGTCTTCTACACCATGGGCGCGACACCGGATTTCGACCGGCGCGTGATCGGCTGGGTGAACCGCATCCGCAGTCAGTCGCGCGCCGGCAAGCAGGCGCCGGACGAATTTGTATCGCTGGAGCACTTTGTCCACGACATGCGCCTCTACAAGAGTCGCGCGGAGGTCAAGGTGATGCGCCAGGCGGCCAACATTGCCGCGCGTGCCCACAAGCGCGCCATGCAGGCCTGTCGGCCCGGCATGATGGAGTATGAGCTGGAAGCGGAATACCTGCACGAGTTCCGCAAGGCCGGTGGCGAGCCGGCCTATCCCGCCATTGTCGGTGGCGGTGAAAACGCCTGTATCCTGCACTACACGGAAAACAACGCCGAACTCAACAGCGGTGATCTGGTGCTGATCGACGCCGGCGTCGAGCACCAGTGCTACGCCTCGGATATCACCCGCTGTTTCCCCGTCAACGGTCGTTTCAGCAAGGCCCAGCGCGCGATCTATGAGCTGGTCCTGGATGCCCAGCTGGCTGCCATCGAGGAGGTCTACCCCGGTAACAACTGGAACGCCCCGCACGACGCGGCGGTCAAGGTCATCACCCGCGGCCTGGTGAAGCTGGGCTTGCTCAAGGGCCGCACCCCGTCGCTCATCAAGGATCACGCTTACCGGAAGTTCTACATGCACCGCACCGGCCACTGGCTCGGCATGGATGTGCACGATGTCGGCGACTACAAGGTCGGCGATGAGTGGCGCGTGCTGGAGCCCGGCATGGTGCTGACGGTGGAGCCTGGTATCTACATCGCCGCCGGCAGCAAGGGTGTGGCCCGCAAATGGTGGAACATCGGCGTGCGCATCGAGGACGATGTGCTGGTGACGCGCGCAGGGTACGATGTACTCAGCAAGAACGTGCCCAAGACCGTGGAAGAGATCGAGGCCCTGATGGCCTCCTGAGCAGCAGGAGTGGCAAGCACGATGGCGACAGTTGCAGGCGTTTCTGTTGGGTGCTCCGGCCCCGCGACCGGGCTGCGCGGCGCCGGCCGCAGCGCCATAGGGCGCGGCTGGAAGCTGTATGCAGGCTGAATTCGACGTACTGATTATCGGCGGCGGTCTGGTGGGGGCCAGCCTGGCCTGTGCGCTGGGGCAGGCCGGTGTGCGTACCGGTGTGGTTGAGGCCTCGCCGCTGGGAGGTGACCAGCAATCCGGCTATGACGAACGCAGTATCGCGCTTGCCCAGGGCTCACAACGGATTTTTGCCGGCCTGGGTCTGTGGTCTGCGCTGCAACCGCAAGCCTGCCCGATTCATACCATCCACGTTTCCGATCGCGGGCACTATGGCTTCACCCGCTTGCGCCGCGAGCAGGAGGGCGTGGCGGCGCTGGGTTATGTCGCCACGGCGCGGGTGTTGGGCAAGGTGCTGGTGGAAGGTCTGCAGCGGCTGGACAAGGTACAGGTGCTGGCGCCCGCGCAACTGACCGCTTTTCATATCGACGCCGACACTGTGCAGGCCGATATCGAGTACCAGGGCAAAACCCTGCGCTGCACCGCCGGGCTGCTGGTTGCGGCCGACGGCGCCCAGTCGGGCGTTCGCCAGCAGCTGGGTATCGAGACCACGCGCCGCGACTATGAACAGACGGCGATTATCGCCAACGTCAGCACCGACAAGCCGCATAACAATGTCGCCTTC
>JASFNS010000336.1:0-3447 GCA_050116915.1 Thiogranum sp.
AACCATATCGCCAAGTTCGCAGCCGTAACAACAAGCCCTTGAAAAACATAGCCAGTTTCATTGGCGGCACGTCAATTGCTCTGTATTTGCTTCGAGACCGAACAATGAGAAATGGCATGCCGGCAGAAGACCAACTCATGAACCTCGCCGCAGGCGACGACCTGCCGGCGGAGCGCCGCCGCGGACCCGACCGCCGGCGCCACAGCTGGCGGACGCTTACCTATTGCGGCCTGCACGGCCGCGGGCGGCGCCATCAGGTGCGTCGCCACGACAGCAGCTACTACCTCGACCGTTACGACCACGGACTGGTTTACACCGGGCTGCTGGTGCTGCTGCTGAGCTGTGTCGATGCCATGCTCACGCTCACCCTGCTGGACAAGGGTGCTTATGAGGCCAACCACCTGATGGCCCATTTGCTCTCAATCGGCGACAAGCCGTTTCTGGTCACCAAGATCGCGATGACCGCGGCCGGTGTCCTGTTTCTGCTGATGCACGCGCATTTCCGCATCCTGCGGGTCACCAACGGCAAGCGCGTACTGCAGTTGCTGGCCGGCATATATGGACTGCTGATCGCCTGGGAGCTTCTGTTACTGGGGGTTATTGAATGACGCACAAACTCAACTGGCAAACAGCCGTCGCCACCAACGACGCCGATTCCCCGGCTGCGGCACTGGCGCTTGCAAATCGACTGGCGGAAGCTTGGAAAGGATCCAGCCAGGCAGCGGTGGATTATCGCTGTAGCCGCATGAAACGCCCAGATTATTGGGGTCAAAGATTTTCACAAAACTAGGCAGTTGCACGTCGTCCACGTAGACGATACCGCAATAGTCTTCTTCATGCTCCTTGCGCAGGAGCAGGGCCATTTGGTCGAGAAAACGTGACATCGCGTCCCCGGCCACCGTTTCCGTCGGCGGCTGTTCCCCGACGGCGTACAGGTACCAGTCGTTGCCCGCGTCCGCGCGCAGCCGCTCCCACAGTTCATCCAGGTGTTCCCAGCGCAACACGCCCGAGAACGTGCCCTTGAAAGCCGTGCGAAAATCCTGCTGATCGGTCATGTTGTTGCTCTCTTGTCGTTCGTCCATCCACGGTGCGAGACACCGCAGGTTGCGAAACTGCTCCAGCAGTATCTGCGTGTAACGCTTGAGAGGCCCCTCGGTGCAGAGATGCCCTGCCGCTGATTGCGCCGCCATCCGCGCGGCAACAACGGCGCCCAGCATTCCGTCGTTGGACGTGAAGTGGTAATAAAAGTTGCCGCGCGAGGTATTTGCCGCTGCGACACTCTCATTGAACCGGGCCCGGTTGCCAGCGCCGCTGACAAACAGCCGGTCAACCCCAGCTGTCTTGAGCGGCGTTCGACCGACAAATTAATACACCCGTCCGGGTTCTTCAAGAACGCTGGCGCCAGCCTAAAAACTTCATAAATGTCATAATCTTAACGATATTCCAACTTGACACGCAGCGGTCGGCAACTGTACAGTGCCGCTCGCTACCAGGAATCCGCCCGGCCCACACCATGAACATTCAGCTTAGCGCCTTCGTCGCTGTCTCCTGCCTGGCACACGCCGCCCTGCTGCTGTGGCCGGAATCGTTTGCGCCTGTGCAGCTGAACATCGGCGGCCAGGCACAGGCGCTTCGCGTCACCCTGATGACCAGGCCGTCACCCTCGCCGCGCGAGGTCGCGGCTCTGGAAACCGGCAGCGCAACAACACCGCCCGCGCGGCAGCCCGCGCCCGCGCCGCTGCCACGCAGCAAACCCCGCAGTGAGGCACCGCGCAAACCCGCTGAACGTATAGCCCGGCAGAACACCGCGCCAGGTGCGACCGCCAATACCGTCGCAGCGGCAGCGCAGCCCGTACAGCAAACCAGCTCCCTGAACATCAGCGAACGCGTCAGCGCCGCGCTCCAGAGCCAGCTGGCGGAACGTTTCGAGTACCCCTGGCTGGCGCGCAAGCGCGGCTGGCAGGGGCTGGTCACCCTGTCGCTGCATATCGATGCCAACGGGGAACTGACCCAGTGGAAAGTTGCCAGAACGTCGGGTTACAGGATTCTTGATCGTTCGGCGTTGCAGGCGGCCAGACGCATAAGCCGGCTGCCACAGGCCAACCGGTTGCTCAACGGTCGATCCCTGAACCTTTCCATACCGGTTCGCTACCAGCTGCTGGACAGCTGAATTCATCCCCGGCGGCCCATAGCCGCGCCGCGCCGCGTACGCCGCTGGAATCACCATGGCGAGGCGGGATCAGGCGGGTGTCGACCCGATCGGAAAAGACATACTCTGCCCAGGCACGCGGCACATCGCGGTACAGGCGCTCGATGTTACTCACACCACCCCCCAGCACGATCACCTCGGGATCTACAACGTTGATCACCGACGCCATGGCACGCGCCATACGATCGATGTAGTGATCCAGGCAGGCCACGGCGAGGCCCTCGCCGCGCCTGTCCTGTTCGGCGATCCGCTCGGCTTTCAGCATCGTGCCGCCCAGCCGCCGGTACTCACGTTCCAGGCCCGGGCCCGACAACCAGGTTTCGATGCAACCGGTTTTGCCACAATAACAGGCTGGTCCCGGTTGCTCGTCGTCACTCGGCCAGGGCAAGGGATTGTGCCCCCATTCCCCGGCGATAGCGTTTGGTCCGGCAAGCAGGCGGCCGTGGACAACCAGACCGCCGCCCGTCCCTGTCCCGACTATGACGCCGAAGACAGTGGCCGCGCCGGTTGCAGCGCCATCGGCGGCCTCCGACAGGGCGAAACAGTCGGCATCGTTGGCGATACGCACCTCACGCTGCAACAGGCGCTGCAGATCCTGGTCCAGAGGCTTGCCGTTCAGACACACAGAGTTCGAATTTTTCAACAAACCGGTCGCCGGAGAGATGGCGCCGGGCGTGCATATACCGACGCGGCCACGGCAATCCAGTTCGGCCTCGGCCGCGCGCACCAGCTCCGCAATGGTTGCGAGTGTTTTCGCGTAGTCTCCCCGGGGTGTCGCGACACGGCGGCGCAGCCGTGGCGCGCCGATTTCATCCAGGGCGATGATTTCGATCTTGCTTCCGCCCAGATCGACGCCGAAACGCAGTACCGCCTTCGCCGCCGACAATGCTTCGCCGCTCAGCCCACCCACCCGGCCAGTACGAGTAGAGAAAGCAAGACCAGCCACACGATCAGGGTACGCCAGACCAGCCGCATGGCCGCCCGAACAGGGGACACCGCGTCGGATGCATACGCGGCCTCGTCCAGACCCAGCGCACCACTGCCGGTGAGTGTCAGCACGCGCTCCGACCCTTCGGCGCCCTGCGGGTTATCCAAATGCGCCTCGCGCCAGCCAGCCAGCGCAGAATCGAAATGCCCGCTCAAGGCAAATCCCAGCGCCAGCAATCTTGCCGGTAACCAGAGCAATACCGCGTATAGCCAGGCGATACTGTCACCGAAGGGACCCTGCTCCGGCCGTT
>JASFNS010000337.1:0-3443 GCA_050116915.1 Thiogranum sp.
TATATAGAGGGACTGGATGCCGCCTTCCCGGTGACGATAGCCGATACCTGCACAAGGCTTGGATCGGGGCGCAACAACCAACCGAGGCTGGCAGGCCGTAGTCTCAAGTCAGCTGCAAAAGGCGCCACCCCTCCGTGGGGCGACTCGCGAAAACCGAGGGCAACTATCAGGCCATTAACAAACTCATGATAAAAAACAGATTCTTAGACAACCCGGCGAGAAATATCACCGTTGGGACAGGAACATATTGGCTGACTGCGGACGTTTTTCCGTCGCACCGATCATAGATTGGCGCTGCCGTTCCTCTGCTTTTCACCTGTTCGGGTCGGTCCTCGGCGTCGGCGCGCTTCAAAAGAATCGCCGCTTTGCCGATAACCCCCGATACGCTGACTTGCTAACCAAAAGCGGAACAGGGAGTTCCCGAATGCCAGTTGCACAAAATGCCGTTTTGATCGTTGATGACGACCCGGATTACCGGAAGCTCCTCCAGGGGCGCCTGGAGCACGCCGACTTCACAACCGCCGAAGCATGCGACGGATCGGAAGCGGTCGAGATACTCAAGGTCGAATCCTACGATGTGATTTTGCTGGACCTGAATATGCCCAATATGGGGGGTTACGAGGTCCTCCAGTGGATACAGGGCAACGCCAACACACAGGACATCAATGTCATTGTGTTGACCGCCAACAGTATCCGTGACCATGTCGTGACGTCCCTTACCCTGGGGGCGAAAGACTTCATTACCAAATCCGCGGGCAAACTGGAGCTGCTTACACGGGTAAGGCGTCAGTGCCAGATCAAAACGCTTGAAGGGAACGCCAACAACAAAATAGCCGACAAGGAACTGTTGCAGAGTACCGTATTATTGGTCGACGATGATCAGCTAAGTATCGGCCTGACGGCACGGCGTATCGAAAATGCCGGCTACAGAGTGCTTCGGGCGACCCGCGGGCAGGATGCACTGTCCATCGTGCAGAACGAAGACATAAAGCTGGCGCTACTGGATATCGATATGCCGGATATCAGCGGCCTTGAAGTTCTCAAACACATCCGCGCCATAAAGCCGAAAGAAGAACTGGCCATTATCATGGTGACGGCAATTGAGGACCCCGACATGGTTATCGATTGCATCAACGCCGGCGCCGATGACTATATCATGAAGCCGTTTCATCCTGCCGAGCTGACTGCACGAATCAACACCATCCTGCGGTACAGTCTTCTGTTGAGCAGGGAACACCGACGCCGCCGCAAGCAACAGGAACTCGCAAACCTGGGTGAGCGAATTCGCAATACCGAAAAGCCGCAAATAAATTCTCAAGAGGGATAGCAACGATGGCGTTAAAGACCAATATGGGCGTAATCGACCGGGTGTTCCGAATTGTCGCGGGAACGCTGCTTGTTTATATCGGGCTCGTTAACGAAGGCCTCATTGCCAGCGAAACACTGAAGTATATCCTGGGAGCGATCGGCGTGGTCAATATCGCCTCGTCGGTCGCGGGTGTTTGCCCCCTGTACACGTTCGCAAACATAAACACACGTCGCCAGCCCTGAAAGGCCGCAAGGCCAAACCATGTTACTCAGCCGCCGCCTGTGTACATTGATCGTCGTATTCTCCGTACTCGGGGGCGCACTGGTATTGAGCGTACTGTTTGACAGTTACAAGCAGTCCATACTCCACCAGCGCATCACAGACCAGAAGCACCACGCGTCAAGTCTGGCAAAGCTCGTATCGGCGGAACTCGGCGCCCAGCACATCACGCGCGACACGATAGCGCTCACCTTGCGCAAGGTCAATACACCCGATTCGCTGGTGCTTGTTGACAACGGAAACGGCAATTTCCGCAAAATAGGCGCCATTGAAGGCTTGAATGACAGCGATGCAAGGCAGCACCTCTCGGAGTTGCTGCAGCACAACCAGACACAGGGGCATGCACTTGTCGGCGGGATACCGCTGGTATGGAACAGCGTAAACGTCGCTGACTCGCCTTACCGCCTGATACTCCTGCAGCCCGACAGTAACGACATGATCCGCAGCTTTGCCCGCGACTACGGCGTGCCGGTTTTTATCACTTTTCTGGTTATCGGCTGGATCATCGTCTGGGCCGCACTGGTGCTCAATTCGCTGTTCAAACAGCTCAATGATAAAAATCAGTTACTGGCAACACAGTCTCAAAACCTCGAGGACGCACGGGACAAGGCCTTGAACGCCAACCGGGCCAAGACAGTATTCCTGGCGAATATGAGTCACGAAATCCGCACGCCGTTGACCGCGATCATCGGTTTCTCCGAGTCCCTGCTGGAAAGCGGTCAATCGATGACAGAACGGATCAGTGCAATCAATACGATTAACAATAGTGGCAGGCACTTGTTGCATATCATCGATGAAATTCTGGATCTATCGAAAATTGAATCGGAGAAACTGGATATCGAGCTGCTTAAAGTATCACCGGTGAAAGTACTGCTTGAGATATGCCCCCTCATGCGCATGCAGGCCGAAGGCAAGGGTCTGGAATTTCAAGTCAGTTACCACTACCCCATTCCTGCGTTGATCACAACGGATCCTACCCGTTTAAAACAGATCCTGCTTAATCTGGTCAGCAACTCGGTGAAATTCACCAACCATGGCTACATCCACGTCGACGTCCGTTGCGAGGCGGACCAGCAGAAAATCATGTTTGACATTGTAGACACCGGCATCGGTATGACAAGGAAACAACAGGACAAGCTGTTCAACGCCTTCACCCAGGCAGACACCTCGACTACGCGAAAGTATGGCGGGACTGGGCTCGGCCTAACCTTGTCGAGACAGTTTGCAACGATGCTCGGCGGCTCGCTGACGGTGAAAAGTGAGGCCGGGCGTGGCAGTAAAATGAGGGTGGTTATCGATACCGGTTCGCTTGACGAAACGGACTTCTACGACAATGACGATCAGCTACCCCAAGAAGCCACAGCCCCAGGCCAATCACATGGCGCCCCGCGGGGAACGACAAAACTAGAGGGCACCGTATTGCTGGCCGAAGATAATCCCGCCAATCAGGAACTCTTTAAACTGTACCTGCGCAATGTCGGAGCCAACACGACAACTGTGGAAAACGGTGCACAGGCGGTCGACGAGGCGATGACCTGCAAATTCGATCTCATTCTCATGGACATGCAAATGCCTGTGATGAGTGGAGTTGCCGCGGTGAAGGAGCTGCGTGGAAATGGCTATCGTGGGCCGATTGTCGCGCTTACGGCAAACAGCACAATTGGTGACAGGGATGCCTGCCTCTGGGCAGGCTGTAACGATTTCCTGTCCAAACCGGTAGATCGCAGCAGGTTCATGAATATCCTGAGCGAATACCTGTCCGAACCGGATCCGAAAGAAAAAACCTTGTCACCGGTCGTGTCGAAGCTGGTGGCGGACGAGCCTGAAATAGCTGACCTTGTCGTCGATTTTATTG
>JASFNS010000338.1:0-3442 GCA_050116915.1 Thiogranum sp.
CGTCATAACGCAGCGCCGTGAGGTCGCCGTCGTCGGAGAAGTAGAAGATTTCATGGCGCGGGCCTTTGTCGGCCTTGCCGGTGAACACGGGCAGCATGTTGTAGCCGTCCAGGTGAACCTTGTACTTTCGTCCATTGGCCGTGACACCCTTGAGCAGTTCCTTCTTGATATTCGGATCCCCGGCGGCCGCCAGCAATGTCGGCAGCCAGTCCATGTGGTGGACAATCTGATTATTCCATTGACCGGGCTTGATCTTGCCGGGCCAGCGCACCATGGCAGGCACGCGCCAACCGCCTTCCCAGTTGGTGTTCTTCTCGCCGCGGAACGGCGTGGCTGCGGCATCCGGCCAGGTATTGTAGTGGGGACCATTGTCGGTGGAATAAAACACAATGGTGTTGTCGGCGATACCCAGTGTGTCGAGCTCGTCGAGGAACTTGCCGATATGCCGGTCGTGCTCGACCATGCCGTCAGCGTATTCATCCTGGCCCGAGATACCCCGCAGTTCGGCTTTGACGTGGGTGCGGAAGTGCATGCGGGTACCGTTCCACCACACAAACCAGGGCTTGCCGGCCTTGGTATTTTCCTCAATGAAACGTATTGCCTGGTCGGACGTGTCGTCGTCCACCGTCTCCATGCGTTTCCTGGTCAGCGGTCCGGTGTCCTCGATCTTCTGGCTACCGTCGGGCATGGCCCAGGAGTGAATCACGCCGCGCGGTCCGAATTTCTTCTTCAATTCCGGATTCTTGAAATAGTCTTCGTTTTCCGGCTCCTCCTCGGCGTTGAGGTGGTAGAGGTTGCCATAGAACTCGTCGAAGCCGTGGTTGGTCGGCAGGTGCTCGTCGCGATCGCCGAGGTGATTTTTGCCGAACTGACCGGTGGCATAGCCGCGTGCCTTGAGCAGGGTGGCGATGGTGGGATCTTCCTCGCTGATACCCTCTTTGGCGCCCGGCAGGCCGACCTTGGACAGCCCGGTGCGGAACACGCTCTGGCCGGTGATGAACGAGGAACGCCCGGCGGTGCAGGACTGCTCGCCGTAGTAATCCGTGAAGGTCATTCCCTGATTGGCGATGCGGTCAATGTTCGGGGTCTGGTACCCGACGAGGCCATGGGTATAGGCACTGATGTTCGACTGCCCGACATCATCACCCCACACGACCAGGATGTTGGGTTTATCGGTCTGAGCCTGCACAGTTGTCCAGGCCAGCATGCCCGCCAGCAGGACGCCGGCCAGCCCGGTAGTAACGGCCGTAGTTTTCATTTCCCTCTCCTCGTTAACCTTAGGGGTTTCCTCGATCCCGGCTTCAGCTGGGGGGGTTGTGAGCAAATCAGCTGTTCATTCACAGTAGCCAGAAGTGCCGAACAAACCGCCCCGGCAGAATTTCGGTCTCTGAACAGGATGTAGGGTCCGCATAATAATAACAAAAGCGCGATGTTTCTAATGAGTAAATACTATGAATCTGATACGCTTTATGCATGATTGAAACGCGCCTGCTCCGTAACGCCCTCGCACTCGCCAAGCACCGCAACTATGCCCGGGCAGCCAAGGCGTTGAATATCAGCCAACCCACCCTGACCCGCAGCATCCAGCTACTGGAGACCCGCCTGGGAGTGCGGCTGTTCGACCGCAAGGCCCGCACCGTGTTACCGACACCGGCAGGCGAAGAGATGCTGAAACACGCCAGGCTTGTTGTTGCTTCGTCAACAGCCCTTGAAGAAGGCATCCAGCAGTTGCGCGGGCTGAAAAAAGGGTCACTCGCCATTGGCATCGGTCCGTATGCCGCCAGCATCCTGCTTGGACAAACACTTGGCCGCTTCAACAAAGACCACCCCCAAATCAGAATCACTGCCATGATCGATGACTGGGTGAACCTGCCGAGAAGATTGAAAGAACGGGAGTTCGATTTTCTCGTCATGGAAATCAGCCAGCTGGAAACCGATCATGACCTGGACATCAAGCCGCTCCTGCCTCACCAGGGATTCTTCTTTTGCAGCGGAACCCACCCCGCGCTGAAGCTGAAATCACTCTCTCTGAACGATCTCATTCGCTACCCTTTTGCCCTTCCCACGCTGCCGGAACGGCTTTTGAATCTGTTCGGAAAATTGTTTCAGACAGCTGGTGATGAGAGCAACGTCATTGATCGCCTGTCGATCATCCAGAGCAACGACGCATCGCTGATCCGCAATACAGTCGCAAACAGCCACGTGATCGGTCTGGCTACCTATGGAATGATGGCGGAAGAACTGCAGAGCAAACGGTTCGCTGCCTTGCCGTTCAAGATCCCCGAGATAAAGACAGCTTACGGGATCGTAACCAGAAAGGGCCTGTCGCTCCCGCCCGCAGCATCGCTCTTTCTAGAGATCCTGTCTGAAATTAATGCAGTTCAGTCCGCGGACGACGCGCAGTTTGTCGAGTCCCTGAAAGCGCCGCCGTCAGCAAAGTGAGGACACACCGGTACAGTCCCGCGCGGCTTCAGGACGACAGCCGGTCGACCGATCCCATACGACGCAACATGACCGCTGCAAGTATCAGCGGCACCTGGATGATGAAAAAAGCCGCAGCGAATACCACGAATTCCGTATGCCCCAGCAGGGTCGCGCCGACGACAGTGGCAACCCCCAGGTTTCGCGCGGCGTATTCGACCGCGAAGGTGAACCGATCATGTGCTTTCAACTTGAGCTTCCATGCGGTTGCGGCTCCGGCCGTCATTGCCAACAGGGTAAACAGTACCGTAGCGAGAAACAGTCTTCCGATCTGCACACCCAGATTTTCCGCCTGACTCTGGATCACGAACACGACAAGCACCACAAGCGCGCCTATGCTGATCCGCCTTAACATGACCCCCTTGCATTTCACCAGCGAAGTCCAGCGATGGCGAATCCACATTCCGGCGACTGTTGGCAACACCAGTACGACGAGCAACTGGCTTATCATGTGGCTGACCGGGACAGGGACGGCCCCCTGTTGACCATACAACAACTGGAAACCCAGGAAGGTCAGCACCGGGAGTGTGACAAAAGCCAGCGCAGTGGACACCGCGGTCAGTGTGACGGATAACGCGACGTCGGCGCGTGCCAGGTAGACATAGTAGTTCGAAATCGCCCCGCCCGGACACGCGGCCACAAGTACCATGCCGGCGACAATGTGTGGCGGCGGGTCAAGCGCCCAGGCGAGGCCGGCTGCGATAAGGGGCAGCAGGATCAATTGACCTGCCGTCCCGACCAATACCCGTTTCGGACACCTGCGAATCCGCCGAAAATCCTCCAGCGTCAATTCCAGGCCGACAACAAGCATCATCAATATGACGACCATCGGTATCGCGATATCGACCGTCCATTGCATGAATTCGCCGTCTATACCTGCGGTGTCCCGCCGATATACGGCGCCACGTCCACCGTGTCAATCTGAGCCGGGCAGGATTTCGGACTGCGAAACGGATCCAAC
>JASFNS010000339.1:0-3437 GCA_050116915.1 Thiogranum sp.
CCTTTTGCTTGTTGCGTTCCGCGTCGGGTCCACGATACGTTTCCCGGTCGCGGTCCTGTTGCAGAGCCTTGTCAGAGCGCCGTTCGGCGGCCGTGCCCTGTCCCTGACCCATGCCCTGTCCCATGCCACCATCCATCCGGTGACCCGAACCGCCCGTGCCCATGCCGCCACCACCGCCACCGCCGGCCACCAGCGGGCCGCTGAATACCAGTGCGATAACGACAGCTGCCGAGTAGAGAGATTTGGTTTTCATGCTGTGACTCCTCATCGATCGAATATCTAACATCTTTCATACGCTAACGTACAGGTTTAGGCTGAACTGAGGCTTAAACGCCCGGACGGCAAGCGCGGGCACGCAGCGGGTCGATGCAGGGCATAAGCGGAGAGTTCACCAGCCTGGTATACGACTTTCAGGGACGAGTGAGGTATGGTTGTGTCAGATTCGCGCCTTGCCCGCCGGGGTGCACGGGCAGGGCATTGCGCCGGGTCCCGCTATTGTGTCGGATATTTGTCGCCTAGCCTGGAGACGGTGTCCGCAGCGCGCTGCCGTAGTCAGGCCAGGAGCATATAATGGTATGAGGGAGGCATGGAAGCTGCTGAAGGGTATGCAATGCTGTCAACCGGTGTCCTACTGTCTATGCCACGGAAAATACCTCGTTCTGTAGTTTTATGGCTGATCGTTGCGCTGTGCGCCATAGCCACTGGTGTACCCGTTCGGGCGCAGCCGGTTGGTGCGGCGAAAACACTGCAACGCGTTACGGATCCGGTCATAGTCTCGGGGAAAGACCTGCCCCAGCTGATTGGCAAAGATATCGCCCATATCCGCGTCTTTGCATTCCGCAACGGAAAAGCCGTCGCCATCCCCTTTCAGATCGACCAGCGGGACTCCAGCGGACAGTGGGTGTGGGATGTTGTTTATCGCAAACGATTTGCATTCATCGACGAAGAAATCGCTGTGCCCCGCAAATGGGAACCGGCTACCAGCGGGCGCGGTACCTCTGACGACGAGGATCCGGTTGGCACAGCGCTTCTGGACGCCAACGATGTACTGGTGTTTATGGCCGAAGATGTCGGTGACTACAGCGAGGCGCCCCGGACCGGTATCGATGCGCCGCTGATTCTTTCGCTCGAAGTGTCGGACTCCCTGAATGGCACCCGGGGATGGGTCTATGTCGCCTATTACCCGGCTTCGCCGCCGCCCCTGTCGAAAATCCGCTATATGAAGTACAACGCGGAACAGAAAACGGTGCAGTCACCGATCTACAGCTTCCACTTTTCCGACCAGCATATGGCACTGATACATAATTTGCAGGTCAACAAGGTTACCATCGTTGATCGCGTCAGGATCGAAGGCGAAGTAACCCTGAGTATGCCGATTCCCGGGCAGAAGCTCAGATTTGATGAAGATGATATCCAGGGCCACACGGAAGGATATATTGCGGGACCGGTACGCATCGTAAAGCGCAACATCGCGCGCCTGTCTCTGGCGGGTGGCCTGCTGAATGCGCCCGAAGTGACTTGCGATAACTTTTATTACCCGCATCACGCGGAAATACCGGTTTGCCTGTCGACCGGTTTTCCGGTCAAGCAGATCCAGATGACCCTGACCACCGACTACCGCAACCCGCCTTTCGACCGCCTTTACATGGGGCGTGCGCGGCAGCTGGACGCAACACCAGGGGTCACTCCTTCTCTGCAGGCACGCCTGCGTCGGCTGGGCACTGAGTGGATCGTACTTGACGGCGACCAGGCGTCGTTGATCAATCTGGTGGTTGTACCGGACAGCGTCGAGGGGCGTGCACGGGCGCAACCCTGCCTCTGTTCGGACAAGGAAAAACCCGTCCACACCCATATTGTACCGGGCACCCGAACCGAAACAGGTTTCCTGATCACATCGTCGGCGGATTGTCCGAAGGGTGAGCACATCCTTTATGGCCATTACCTGATTTCCGCCCAGCCGTATGAACCCGGCGATGAGTACGCGGCATTCGGAATGCAGCATAACAAGCTGACCACGCGTGTTTCTCCGGTGTGGCCTGCGCACTAGCCAGCTGCGCCAGAGGCAGGATGCCAGGTGCCTGGCTGCGGCAATGTGGCTGGCTCGGCCAATACATTGGGGGTTGGGTCTGGTGAGCCAGGCTGTTAAATGCGCGATTGTCGTGTACGCTGTGATTGCGATGGCTGTCGCGCTGTTGCTGCCGCCGAGCACCCAGGCAGGGCCAGGGGTAAACGATCCGGCCAGTCGGGTGCGCGCTGCCATCAATTCGCTCCGCTTCGTTGCCTACACGCCCACCGACCTGACGATTGTCGCGGGCCAGGTGCACGCTGCATCGCGGGAACGCATCCGCAAGGATCTCACTCTCCTGCGGGAGGACTTCCAGGGGCTGATTACCTATTCCTGTGCGGATGGCGTGGACGAAGTCCCGGCTGTCGCCAAGGCACTGGGTTATCGAGCACTGATCATCGGGATCTGGGATCCATTGTCGGACCGCGAATTCCGCAATGCAAAGCGGCTTGTCGACGCCTATCCGCAGCTGATCGTGGGTATTTCGGTGGGCAACGAGACACTGCTGGCAGAGCGCCAGCAGTGGCCCGTTCTGCGCGCTGCAATACAACGCTTGCGTGCCGCCGTGCCCGGCGTGGCGATCACCACCTCGGAACCGTTTTATTATTACCTCAACAACGATCCCGCTGATTTCGTCGCGGTCCAGGATTTCCTGCTACCCAGTGTGCATCCGTTGTTTCAACCGTGGTTCGACCAGGCATCGACTGCCCAGGCGGTGGACTTTGTGGTGCGCGTGGCCGGGCTGTTGTCGGCAAGGACCGACAAGCCCGTGCTGATCAAGGAGACGGGCCTGCCCAGCGGTCCGCCGGGCACGCGCTTCACGCCGTCGGCACAGGCAGAGTTCTGGACCAGCCTGATCGCGCAGCTACCGAAGCTGCCGGGGCTCGGCGTTGCCTACTTCGAGGCCTTCGATCACGACTGGAAGGAAGAGAATGCGCGTCAGGAATTCGGTGCGCATCCCGAGGAGGGTTACTGGGGGCTGTACACCGCGGGCGGCGATCCCAAAGCCGTTATGACGGTGTTACGCAAACTGTGGCGCGCGGACAATCTGTCAGGAAAAGCAACCGCTCTACCGGTCGAGTGAGCGGCGTTCCGTATGCGCGAGACAAGCGCTACGTCACCCTGTGCCCGCCCCGCTGACCGGGCTAGATGGCTGGCTACGGTGACGTGTACCCGCTGCTGTTCCGGTCGTCTTCCGGCGGTGTCGGTGTGGGGAAAGCGAAACCGGCCGGCTGGTTCTGGTTCGGCGACGGGAAGTCGGTTCCATTGGCAGTGGCCTGCGCGTCGATGATCCAGCCACCGCCCATGGCCTTGTAGGTGTTGACCAGCGAGGTATAAACGTCTGCCTGCACGGTGATGTACTGCAACTCGG
>JASFNS010000340.1:0-3436 GCA_050116915.1 Thiogranum sp.
CAACTGGGGGTGGTCGGTCGTTGTCACGTCGAAGCTCACAGGGTATACCCCGCGATAAAGGGTTACCTTTCTACGCGTCTCGACATGGCGCGTCAAGGCATAGATAGGGATACCCGAACTGATGCGAGACATCCACAACGGCGTGGCGCCGGATTCGGTAAGGGCGGCGATAGCCTTAACCCCAGTGTGGTTTGCCGTGTACATGGCGGCTTTGGCGATCGCCTCGTCCACCGTCCGGAAGTGCACAGCAGCGCGGCGTTCCGGTGCCATATCAACGCGCTGACGCTCGGCACCGCGACAGATGCGGTCCATGGCTTCGATGACCTTGGCTACGTGTTTACCGGTCGCTGTCTCCGCCGACAGCATGACTGCGTCCGTGCCGTCGATGACTGCGTTGGCCACGTCGAAAACCTCGGCACGAGTGGGGATAGGACTTTCGATCATCGACTGCATCATCTGCGTCGCGGTAATCGCCACGCGATCCATGGAACGCGCGATGTGAATTATCCGTTTCTGCACCGCCGGCAGCTCGGCGTCGCCGATTTCAACACCGAGGTCACCGCGCGCGATCATCACCACGTCGCTGGCTTCTATGATCTCTTCCAGGGCTTCCAGCGCTTCGGCGCGCTCGATCTTGGAGACGATGCCACCATGGCCGCCCGCCGCCCGCAGCAGTTCACGGGCCTCGTGGACATCGGCGGCGTAGCGCGGAAAAGACACGGCGATATAGTCGGCCTGCATCTGTGCAGCGACCTTGATATCGGCACGATCCTTTTCACTGATCGCCTGTGCGGACAAACCACCACCCTGACGATTGATACCCTTGTTGTTGGACAACATGCCGCCGACCACAACGCGCGTAACAATCTCCCTGCCGGTGACTTCCTCGACCCACAGAACCACCGCGCCATCGTCAAGCAGCAGCGTGTCGCCCCGATCCACATCGTCGGTAAGTTCCTTGTAGGTGATTCCCACGCGCTCTTCGGTACCGACATCGGGCTCCAGAGCGGCATCCAGCACAAAGTGCGCACCTTCCTGAAGGTCGACCTTGCCGTCTTTGAACTTTTCTATACGGATCTTCGGTCCCTGCAGATCGGCGAGCACTCCGACCTGCCGTCCATGCGCACGCGCCCGATTGCGCACCTGTTCGGCACGCCGCAGGTGCTCCTCGGGTGTCCCATGCGAAAAGTTGACACGCACTACGTCAACACCGGCCTGGATCATGTCATCCAGCACCTTCGGGTCGTCTGTGGCCGGCCCAAGGGTCGCGACTATCTTGGTTCTACGCTGCATGCTCAACTACTCTGTCACCCACTATTGATGGTCACGACTGCGGACAACCGCTTTCCGTGTCCGTCGTGCTGTTATTTTCCGCGTTCTTCCAGCATCGCCACGGCCGGAAGGGTTTTGCCTTCCAGGAACTCGAGAAAAGCGCCGCCGGCCGTGGAAATATACGAAATCTTGTCGTAGATATTGTATTTCTGGATGGCGGCGATGGTGTCACCGCCACCGGCCAGGCTGAACCCGGGCGCATTGGCAATCGCCATGGAAATGGTCCGTGTGCCCTCGCCGAACTGATCGAATTCAAACACGCCGACCGGCCCGTTCCAGACAATAGTGCCGGCCTTGCTGATAATAGCTGCCAGCTCCTGTGCAGACTGGGGGCCGATATCGAAAATCATATCGTCATCCTCGACATCACCCGCATCCTTGAGCACGGCCGGTTCGTTCTCGTCGAACTTCTTGCCGCAAACCACGTCGACCGCGATCGGAATGCTGGCGCCGCGCGCCGTCATTTTTTCTATCAGAGCCTTGGCGGTATCTACCAGATCGTTTTCGCACAGCGATTTGCCGACATTCTTGCCGGTAGCCTTCAGAAAAGTGTTGGCGATGCCACCGCCGACCACGAGCTGATCAACTTTTTCGGACAGCGCCTCCAGCACGGTGAGCTTGGTAGAGACCTTGGAACCGCCGACAATCGCGACCATGGGGCGGGCCGGGTTGGCCAGCGCCTTGTTCAAGGCATCCAGTTCCTCGGCCAGCAACAGCCCGGCGCACGCGACCGGCGCAAACTTGCCCGCACCGTGTGTCGAGGCCTGGGCACGGTGGGCAGTGCCAAAAGCGTCCATTACGTACACGTCACACAGGCTTGCGTATTTTTTCGCCAGTGTCTCATCGTCCTTCTTTTCGCCCGCATTGAAGCGCACGTTTTCCAGCAGCACCACCTCACCATCGGCGACGCTCGGCGGGGTGTCCAGATAATCCTTGACCAGTGGCACCGACTTGCCCAGCTTGGCGGACATATCGTCGGCGATCGGCTGCATGGAGTTTTCCTCGTCCACGGTGCCCTCTTGCGGACGGCCGCGGTGAGACATAACCATGACCTTGGCGCCAGCCTTCATGCAGTGCTCGATAGTCGGCATGGATGCGCTGATACGGGCATCCGATGTCACCTTGCCGTCCTTGACGGGCACGTTGAGATCGGCGCGAATCAGCACGCGCTTACCGGCGAGATCCAGATCGGTGAGCTTGATGAAAGACATTGCAGACACTCCATTAACGTTCAAAAACTTTTGGTAAACGGCATGTTTACCAAAAGCCTCTGGACCCAGAGAAGGAGCATGCAGGGCGGGTCCGGCGCAACGCGCACGCAACCCGCCCCACAGGCTCGCAAGCGACCAAGTTACCTGGAAACGTGCTGTACCATACGCAGCATGTTGCAGGTATAGCCGTACTCGTTGTCATACCAGGAGACGACCTTGATAAAGGTGCCGTCCAGGGCAATGCCAGCACCGGCATCAAAGATAGACGGGGTCGTTCTGCCACGGAAATCGGTGGAAACAACCTTGTCTTCCGTGTAATCCAGCACGCCGGCCAGATCGCCCGATTCAGACGCCGCCTTCATCGCGGCACAGATGTCGTCGTAACTTGCGTCCTTGTTCAGTTCAACCGTCAGGTCGACCACAGACACATCGGAAGTCGGAACGCGGAACGCCATACCGGTCAGCTTGCCGTTCAATTCCGGCAGAACCACGCCTACCGCTTTGGCCGCACCCGTCGAGGACGGAATGATGTTCTCCAGGATACCGCGACCGCCGCGCCAGTCTTTCTGTGAAGGGCCATCGACCGTCTTCTGTGTTGCAGTCGCGGCGTGCACGGTGGTCATCAGGCCGCGCTTGATGCCCCACTTGTCGTTCAGCACCTTGGCAACAGGCGCCAGACAGTTGGTGGTGCAGGAGGCGGCGGAAATAATAGCCTGGCCCGCGTAGGTGTTATGGTTGACGCCGTAAACGAACATCGGCGTACCGTCTTTGGACGGCGCACTCTGGACCACTTTCTTGGCACCGGCGTCGATATGCTTCTGGCAGGTTTCTTCGGTGAGGAAGAAACCGGTACATTCGATCACGAGGTCGGCACCGATGTCGCCCCACTTCAG
>JASFNS010000341.1:0-3429 GCA_050116915.1 Thiogranum sp.
TGATCAGCGGCGTACGCGCCTCGTCGATCAGGATCGAATCGACTTCGTCGACCACGGCCGCGTTCAGCTCGCGCTGCACCTTGTCTTCCATGCGAAACGCCATGTTGTCTCGCAGGTAGTCGAAACCGAATTCGTTATTGGTTCCATAGGTGATATCCGAGTCGTAGGCCGCCTTTTTCTCATCGTGGCTCATGCCCGCGATCGCCACCCCGGTAGTCATACCGAGGAAGCCGTACAGCTTGCCCATCCAGGCGGCATCACGGCGCGCCAGATAGTCGTTCACCGTCACCACGTGCACACCCTTGCCGGACAGGGCATTGAGGTAGGCAAACAGGGTGGCCACCAGGGTCTTGCCTTCGCCGGTACGCATTTCTGCGATCTTGCCTTCGTGCAGTACCATGCCGCCGATCAGCTGCACGTCGAAATGTCTCATGCCGAGCACACGTTGCGAAGCCTCGCGCACCACGGCGAAGGCCTCCGGCAACAACTGGTCGAGCGTTTCGCCATCCTGGTAACGTTGCCGGAACTCGTCGGTCTTGGCTTTCAGCTGGTCGTCGCCGAGCTTCTGCAGCTCGGGTTCCAGCGCATTGATCTTGCTAACGGATTTTGACAGGCGCTTGAGTATGCGTTCGTTGCGGCTGCCGAATACCTTGCGGAGCAGGGAAGAAACCATGGCGATATCGTGAGAGTCAGTTAATTCAGTGGTCTGTACGGAAAGACGGCATGATACCGTATATGCGCCTTTGTAGCAGATTTTTGCGACACGCGGGACGACGCATCGGGATTTACACCCGAAAATTCAATGGGGTGTTAAGAAATCGTGAATTCAGCCCGCAGACTGGCGGCCGACGCGAACATACTGGGCCGGGTTGATCTGGCGGCCATCCTTGAGGACTTCGTAGTGCACGTGCGGGCCCGTGGAACGACCGCTGGAACCCATGAGCCCGATCCTTTCGCCCTGCTTGACCTTCTGCCCAACCTTGACGAGGATCTTTTCACAATGCCCGTAGCGGGTTGAGATGCCGTTGCCGTGGTTGATCTCGACCAGCTGGCCATAGCCGTAGCGCTTGCCCGCCCAGGTCACGACACCGGCGGCGGTGGCGAGCACATCCGAACCCATCTTGCCGGCGAAATCGATGCCCTTGTGCATCTCCTGGCGTCCGTTGAACGGATCGGTACGCTTGCCAAAATACGACGACAACCAGCCCGCGCGTATAGGCCGACCGGCAGGCGACATGGCGTGCTTGAGCTGCCGCCGGCTGACAACCTGTTCCAGCACCTCCAGCTGGCGGGACCGATCGTCTATCTGCAGTGCCAGATCGTCCAGGGCGCGCATGAAGTCCACGCCGCCCGTCTGTTCTTCGGTAACCGGTTCGGCCGGGCCGCCGCGCGCCGGCAGCTGGTCGAAGTCGAATTCCGACTTGTCCAGCTTGGCCTCCTCGGCAAGGCGCTGACCCAGCGCTTCGACGCGCAGCATCTGTGCCTGCATTTGTCCCAGGCGCACGGCAAGGGCGTTCAGCTGGTTCTGGGCGGCGTCGCGCGCCTGCACCAGTTCCTGCTTCTGTTCATCCAGGGCCGCCTGCCACTGCACGCCGTCACCGCCGGCTGTCGATGCGGACAAGCCGGACGCCGGCCCGGCGAGCAGGTAACCCGTCCCGGCAGCGCCCAACAGCAAGGTACATACACCCAGCAGGGCGGGCACCCAGAAAACCGGGCGGTTCAGTTGAATGCTGCCCGACTTGCCGTATGTCGTCGTGTAGAGTAAAAAGTTCATTGACTGTTACGGTCCTTGCTCTGTTGGTTAACCATGCGTCACAAAACCGCCTTTTCCTGCTCCCAGCTTCTCCAGCAAGCCGACCTGCCGATACTGGAACGGGCGCGCAAACTGTCGCGCCTGGAGCAGGCAGTGCTGCAGTTAATGCCAGCCGAACTCGTTGCGCATTGTAAGGTGTTGAACCTGAGAAACGAAACCCTCGTTCTCGGCACCTCGTCACCGGCCTGGGCCGGGCGCCTGAGATTCGCCGTTCCCGATCTCGTCAAGCAACTCAAGTGCCAGTTTGCCCTCGACATCCGTTCGGTGGACCTGAGAATCCAACCGGAAATCGTTGAAACTCAATCAGTTAAATCACATTCCGTGCAGCTTTCGATGAGCAGCGCCAACCTGCTTTCGCAGACCGCGCAAACCATCAGCCACCAGCCGCTGCAGGAAGCCCTGTTGAGGTTAGCGGCAAAAACCCGCTCGATTTGAATTATTTCGGTGCCTGGTCAGGCGGATACCGTCTGCGGCCGGACAAGCCAGGAAGGCGTGGTGGCGGGATCGTCAAAGCTGACTATTTCCCAGGCATCCTGCTGCCGGACCAGTTCCCGCAGCAGGCGATTATTCAGGGCGTGGCCGGACTTGTGACCTGAAAAGGCGCCGATCAGGCTGTACCCCAGCAGATAGAGGTCGCCCACGGCGTCCAGCACCTTGTGCTTGACGAACTCATCGTCGTAGCGCAATCCGTCTTCGTTTACGACGCGATAATCGTCAAGCACGATGGCATTGTCCAGGTTGCCACCCAGCGCCAGCCGCTCTTCACGCAGTTTTTCGATATCACGCATGAAGCCGAAGGTACGTGCGCGGCTGACCTCGCGCACGAACGAGGTGCGCGTGAAATCGATTTCGGCACGGCTGTGGCGGCCCTTGAACAGCGGATGGCTGAAATCGATCGTAAACCCGACTTTGAAGCCCTGGTGCGGCAGAAAACGCGCCCATTTATCGCCGTCACTGACTTCGACGCGCCGGCGGATGCGCACAAAGCGCTTGGCCACGGGCTGCTCCTCGACGCCGGCGGACTGGATCAGGAACACGAATGGTCCGGCGCTGCCATCCATGATGGGGACCTCTGCGGCACTCAGCTCGACGACGGCGTTATCGATGCCCAGGCCGGAAAAGGCCGATAACAGGTGTTCCACCGTGGAAATGCGTACTGTTTCGTGCCCCAGCGCGGTCGACAGCCGGGTGTCTGCGACGTTTTCGAGTCTCGCGGCTATTTCGACCGCTGGTGTCAGATCGACCCGCCGGAAAATAATCCCGGTGTCCGGCGGAGCCGGTCTCATGGTCAGATTGACCTGCTCGCCGGTGTGCAACCCCACCCCTTTCGCACGGATGACGTTGCGTAATGTTTTTTGATAAATCATTATGTTATCGGCGCCCCTACGCGCCCGCCCGGCATTTTCTGGTTAATTGATACTTCGGGCACTATGAACAGGCGCCCCTCCTCCACAACCGTCCACGCCTGTCATGCCATGCCAGTCCGTACTTCATTTATATGCCGGTTAGGGATTATGCCAGCCCGCGAGGGCCGGCGCCAACGCAGCCGTGACCGGAAAACCCGGCGAACCTCCGCCCGCGACGGGCGGCGTCAGTCCGCCTGACGCCGCAGAAAC
>JASFNS010000342.1:0-3426 GCA_050116915.1 Thiogranum sp.
TTACTGGGGTTTCATTGATCTCGAACAGGGTGGCCCCGAGCAGGCCGAGGGTGTAGGCGCCGCTCTTGAGGAAGGTGTCGGAAAAATCCTTCACGCCGTGGCGCAGCCAGCCTTCGTCGGCCTGCAAACGCGCCGTGAGCAGCCGGGTGATGAACTCGCCGCTGGTTTTCTCGCGCTGCAGCCGGCGCAGGGCCTGGTCAGTGTCGGCGAGCAGTTCCTGCAGCTCGCCGGAACGCTTGTCGCGTGTCCCGTCGGTCTTTGCGCCCGGCTCTTCCAGCGCGAGGCGCACGCGCCTGACGATGCGCTCCCAGCGTTCCTGCTGTTCGGCGACCGAGGCGCCCAGCGCCCTGAACTCGTCAATGTCGGCGCGGACCGCCTTGCTGCTGACCGCGCCGTTGCCCTCCACCAGGCGCAGCAGCGAGACAGCCATCTGCGCCCGCGACGCCCGCAGTTCCAGAATGCGCGTTTCGATGTCGCGCCGGGTGATGACCAGCCCGGTGTAGCGGGTGTCGGTGAGATCGAGCGTGGGCGCATCCCTGGCACCGTACGACAAGGTGGTGCGCTCGCGCTCCGCGCGCTGCTTGTCGAGTGCCGCCTGTGCCTGCCGCGCCTCGCCTTCCCAGCGGGCGATTTCCTTTTGCGTGGCGACCAGCCGCGCAGGGATGTTGTCCAGCTGCGCCTGCTTGCCCGCCAGTTGTTCACTGGCCTGTTCCAGCAACGTCGTGCGCCGGTCGAGGTCAAGCCGCTGCAGCTCCAGCGCCACGCGCTTGCGCATCAGCGCCAGTCCGCGGCTCAGCCGCTCCGGCGCATCATCGTTCAGCTCCAGGTACTGGCTGCGCAGGCGCGACTGCTGCTTGCGCCTTTCGCCCAGCACCGAGGCCAGCCAGTCGGTCTCCTCGGCTGCCGCGTCGACCTGCTGTTTGAGCGTCTGCCATTCGTTGAACTGCTGGAGGGCCTCGTCCAGCGTGTAAGTATCCGGTGCCGGCGCAAGCGGCGACGGCACCGGCGCGGGCGTGGTTTTCACCGCCAGGAAGCGCTTCAGGTCGCCCTGGATGGTCCCGGCGTCTTCGGCTTCCTGCACCTGTCCTGCGCTACGCAGCTTCCCGGTCAGCTCAGCGAGAAACCTGTTCGCCGCAGTCACCCGCTTTTGCAACGCCTCGTCGTCGATGGGCTCTTTGGGTTCGAAATAGGTCCACCAGTCACCCGGCAGCATCGCCGGGTTGGGCACCGTGGCGGCCGGCTCGTCCGCAGCCCTGGCGGTCACGACCGTCAGCACCAGCAGCATCAGGGTGAGCACTCTGATCAGCTTCATAACCAGCGTTTCCTTCGAAAGATCGTCAGCAGCACCACCACGATGGTGATCATGATGCCCAGCAGGATGAAGTAGCCGGAGCGCGAATGCAGCTCGGGCATGTTTTCGAAGTTCATGCCGTAGATGCCGGCCAGGAAACTCAGCGGCACGAAGATCGACATCACCACGGTCAGCACTTTCATGATCTGGTTGAGGTGGTGGGAGGTGACCGAGATGTAGCCATCCGCCAGATCCGAGGCCAGCTCGTAGTAAAGCCCGGCGAGGCTGCCGGCGCGCTCCTGCTGTTCGAAGACGTCGACGATCTCGTGCTCGACGTCGGCGCCGATGGCGGGCAACTGCGCGGATTTCAGCTCGTGGAATATCTGCTGGTGATACAGGAACACGCGCCTGAATTTCTTCAGCTCGGTTTTGTAGTTGAGGATCTCCGCCAGCAGCGTATCGTCCGGCTTTTGCATGATCTCGTCTTCAATGGCCTCCAGTCGCGGTTCGAGCGCCAGCAGCACCTTGAGGTAGCGGTCGACCACCAGGCGGAACAGGCGCATGGCCAGCGCCGCGGGGCCCTGGGCGAACAGTTTCACATCGCTGCGGGCGCGTTCAAACAGGGTGTCGGTGCTCGGCGATTCACCGGTGCGGCGGGTGACGAGGAAGCGTTCCGAGATGAACACGGCGAGCTGAATGGTGGACAGCTTCAGGCCGCTGGCCTCCGTGCTCAGGCCTTTCAGCAGCACAAAGCTAAAGTCATCGTAGCCTTCCAGCTTGGGCGGATGGCGCCCCCGCTGGGCATCCTGGATCGCCAGGGGATGCAGGCCGAACACCTCCATGAGCGCCCCGGCCTCGGCATCGCCGGGTTCGGCCTCGATATCCAGCCAAAGACAGGTGTTGCTGTCCTTTTCCCACACCGGCAGCAGTTCTTTGCCGCCGGCGACGATGCTGTTGTTTGTCTTGTCGTACAGGAGTGCTCGAATCATCGCGGTTTTCCTGTGGCCAGGCCCCAGTATAAACCGGCCTACGGACGCGTGTCAGACGTGTCACACCCGGGTACGGCCCCCACCGACCGGACTGGCGGCCACCTCCCTGAGCGGCTTCTCCACAACCTGGGCCTGGAGTAGAAACTCCGGGGACTGATAAGGGCTGGCGGCCCCATGCGAAAAGACAAACGATAGGACTGGCTATCGTCCCGGGTGTATTGCCGTAGCAAGTCGTGGCTCTGCAGGAAACAACATCACTCGAGATAGTCGAGCAGGATCCCCGTGGTCTGGCGCAGGCGCAAGCTGAGCAGCCTGGCAATCTTGCGCATCACCCGTAACCCCAGAGCCGGGAACTTTTCCGTCAGATCGTCAAAGTTCAGTTTGGTGATCACCACCACCCTGGTATCTGCCGTCGCAATGGCAGTAGCCGAATACGGCAGCTCATCGAGGATGGACATTTCCCCCATGGTCTTGCCGGGGCGAATGGTGGTAATGCGCTTGTTCTCGTGGGCATCGGATTCCTTGAAGACATCGACGCAGCCGTCGATGACGATGCACATAAAACTGCCCCTGGAGCCTTCCTTGAAAATGGTGGCGCCCTTTTCCACGGCATAGGCGCGTGCATAGCCGGCCAGGGTCTGAATTTCGCCGCGGCTGAAGCCGCTGAAAATCTGCGCGCTCTCGAGCATCTGGCATAGTTCTTCCTTAAAGGACTCGCCGTCGCCGATCAAACTGAGGGCGTTTATCTCCGCGGTGTCTCCCGACTTTTCTGTACGTGCCATAGAATCTGTCTGCGCCGGGATTGGTGATTAAAGAAAGGGCTGAAAACTCGATGCTGCCGCGTTTAATCTTCGACCCCGCGGCACGTTTCTTTAGTCATGGCAGGGCTACAGTGTGAGAGGTGCGTCACAGTCAGGGGATGACAGCTACAATACATTGATCGCTGTGGACACAGCGGAATGAGGGCTTCAGCGTCCTTGCTTCCGTATGCCTCTCGAGCATTGCCCGGAGATCATGGTGACGGCGTATTCGTCAATTAAATACTCTTGTAAAGTCATTTGAGAAAACATCACTGTCCGTGATGGTCACGGTGACCGTCGCGGGTATGAATGTCGCGCAACCAAAAAAGCAGTCGCTGGGGGTAAC
>JASFNS010000343.1:0-3412 GCA_050116915.1 Thiogranum sp.
GTCTGCTTGTGCCTGCTGGCCTGTTGGGGCGGTGCCTGGGCCGGTGAGTCCACAAACGAACCGCAGTCCGTGGACACAACCGGCACTGACATGCAAGGCGATACGCAGAAGACGGAAGGCAAACACGAAGATATTCTCGACCGGGCCTTTTCGCCCCTGGACAAGGCTGTGTCCGATATCAATCAGGATATGAACGGGGAAAAGCAGCCAGACGGCAAACACGAAGATATTCTTGACCGGGCTTTTTCGCCGCTGGACAACGCGGTGTCCGATATCAATAAGGACATGAACAAAGGGGACGATGAGGCAGCCCCGGCAGCGAACCAGTGATGGGAGCCTCGAGGCCGGATCGCGAGGCGCACTGTTTGCCGGTAGTATTCAGGCGATGAAAACCAGCAGAAGAGGGCGCTGAAGCTATGTCGGCTAATGGTAAACAATGGTTGCTGCTCTGCGTCACCTTGGTCGCGCTGTCGGCGACTATTGCTGCGCCAGCCGATAGCGGCAAGCACCCTCTGGAAGCCCCGGACCTGTCCAGTCCCAGGGCGACGCTGAACAGCTTCCTCACGGCAGGCGATGACTATCTGCGCTTGCTGAGTGAGGAATACTGGGAAAACCCGAGCCATGCCGTTGTGTCCCGCCTGCACGAATTGGGAACCAGGGCGCAGCGCGCCCTCGATCTGAGCAAGGCGCCGCCGGCGGCCCGTTTCGGCATGGGCCGCGACGGCGTTGTCTACCTGTACGAGGTACTGTCGCGCATCGAGCTTCCGCCCGAGGCGCAAATACCCGATGCCGCAGCTTATGCAGACGCGCAGCAAAAAAACCAGACGCATGGCAAGGCGGCAAGCTGGACCATCCCGCATACCGAGATCACCATTGCGCGGGTTGCCGACGGTCCGCACGCCGGGGAGTTTCTGTTCAGCCCCTCGACGGTAGCCCGCGCCGGGGAGTTTTATCGAAAAACGCGCAGCTTGCCCTACCGCCGTGACGTTCCGCTTAAAGACTATGCCGAGAAACGTGATTACCTGAGTATGGCGAGCTCGATCATTGCGCCTGGCACAATCGAGGGTTTTCCGGACTGGCTGAAGCGCGGCGTGTACGAGCAGGCGGTGTGGAAGTGGCTGGCCCTGGTGATAGTGATAATTGTCACTGTCGCGGTGTTCGTGCTTGTTCACCGGGTGGCGCGGTGTGGGGCCCGGCGTCAATCCGTCGCCTCGCATCTGTGCCACCTTGTGACGCCGTTGACCCTGCTGCTGCTGACACCGGTGGTGCTTGATACGGTGAACCGGGAGCTTACCCTGACCGGCTGGGTAGCGGAGGACTTGACGATCCTGGCCGACGCTGTCGCGTATTTTTCGCTGGCCTGGTTAGCCTGGGCAGGCTCGACGATCCTTGCCGAGGCGGTTATCGCTTTACCGAGAATATCTGACCAGAGCCTGAACGCCCACCTGCTGCGCCTTGCTGCCCGGATTGCCGGTGGCGTGGCGGTCATCGCCATTGTCTTCCACGTCAGCAGCCAGCTCGGTGCCCCGCTGTACGGTATTGTCGCGGGTCTGGGCGTCGGCGGTATTGCCATTGCGCTCGCCGCCCAGAACACCATCGAGCACTTCATCGGCAGCCTCAACCTGTTCGCCGACCGTCCCGTGCGTGTCGGTGACTTCTGCCGCTATGGCGAGGACCCGACCCCGGACTGGCAGCGTATTGGCTTTGTCGAGTCGATCGGGCTGCGCTCGACGCGGATTCGGGGTATCGATAATTCTGTAACGACCATTCCCAATGGTGACTTTTCCAAGATGCACCTGGTCAACTACAGCTTGCGCAGCCGCATGTTGCTGTCGACCGTTCTGGGTCTGCGTTACGAGACCACGGATGATCAGCTGCGTTTCGTGCTGGCTTCGTTGCGTAGCATGCTGCTGGCCCATCCCCGGGTCGTCGACGACGAACCCAGGGTGCGGTTCGCGGGCTTCGGGGATTTCGCTCTGAACGTGGAGATCCGTGTGAACATCAATACCACCGACCCGAATGAATTTCGTGCCATTCGGGAAGACATTTATCTGCGCGTGATGAAGATTGTAAAGGATGCCGGTACCGGCTTCGCGTTCCCGTCGCGCACTGTCTACCACGCGCGCGATGACGGCCTGGATGCCGAGCGCCAGCAGGATGCCGAGGCGCAGGTGCGCGCCTGGTGCTCCGCTCAGGAACTGCCGTTCCCGACCTTTACTGCGGACTATCGCAAGCAGGTCCGCAACACGCTGGACTATCCGCCCGAGGGCTCGCCAGGGGCCACTGACTGAGCAATCGCAGTCCCGGCGGCCCCTGTTTCCGACTCGCTGTGCCCCGCGTTTCTAGGGCACGATTTTCTGGTTGCCACGGCCCGAGGCCGCAAAGCACCCCCCGGAATCGGGGCAAACCACCAGATACACCGCCCGCTTGCCGCAACCATTGATGCCAACGGTATACTCGGCCCGCTCGAGGCCGCCCCACAGGACCGGCTGGAGCATTTCGCTCGACAGGACGGAAGCAGTCGCTCCCGGGCAGTTGAGTTCGAAGCGCGCGCGGCGAAGGGCCGTTTGCTCCGCGGTGTCCTGATCGCTGGCCAGGATCTGTCCCTGCGACTGACAACCTGCCAGGATCGGCAGGCCGGCAAATACAACCAGTAACAGGCTTTGCTTGGTCATGTTGATTTGCCCTCCAGCAATGTGTCGGACTTCGCTTCGCTCAGCCCAACCCACAGTTTATTAATCAGCGGTGTTCGAAATATCTGCGGCGCTAGAATTTCCAGTTCATGTTGAGCGCCAGTATGTGAAATGCATCACTTTTCAACCTGCCTTTCAAATCGCCCTTCAGCGCGCCACCGGTCTGGTTGACCGGCGCGCTGCCGGCATCCATGTATTCGTAGGCGGCGCCCAGGGTGAGGTCCTTGCGCAACTCGTACTGCGTGCCCAGCGCGTAGCGGTACTGGCGGTCGAGCGGCAGCACAATGGAGCGATCGGAATTTTTCACCGGCGAGCTGTCGTAGGCGAAGCCCGCGGACACCGACCAGCGCGGATCGAGCCGGTAGCGGACCCCAAGGGCGGTATGCCAGGTGTCCTGGAAGTGCGCGTCCACCGAGGTGCTGGGTGAAACCGTCGCGCCGCCCGCGGTGGTGGTGTCGAGTGACAGGCCGATCTCGCCGAATTTGGACCAGTTCTGCCACCCGAGGTCGGCCATGACGGAAAGCTCGCGGCTCAGATCGTGATGGGCGCTGAGCATGAGCTGTTCCGGCAGCGTGAAATCGAAGGTGGCCTGGGCATTGGCGAGCCCGGTCGCCTGCAGGGCGGCATTCAACACGGGGCCCGCGCCCACGAACGAGGGCCTGTCCTTGTACTTGAGGTCCACCTTTGAGTTATACGTCAATCCCACGCGCGTGCCCGCC
>JASFNS010000344.1:0-3389 GCA_050116915.1 Thiogranum sp.
CGATCTGCCCAACCGCACGCTGCTCTACGAGCGTCTGCGCGCCGGCATCGCCCGGGCCGACCGTTATGGCCGCAAGCTGGGTGTGGTGTATATGGATCTCGACCAGTTCAAACCCATCAATGATCTCCATGGTCACGAAACCGGTGACTGCCTGCTACAGGCGGTGGCCCGTCGCCTGAGCGACACTGTGCGCCAGTCGGATACGGTCTCGCGTATCGGCGGGGACGAGTTCATCATCTGTCTCGAGCAGATCAACGGCGAACAGGACGCCATCGCCGCCACGCGCAAAATCGTCGAGTCCCTCAAGTCGCCGTTCCAGATACTCGGCAGGCAGCTGGCGGTTTCCGCGAGTATCGGTATCGCCATCTATCCGGACCACGGCGATGACACAGAAACTCTGCTGCGGCTTGCCGACCAGGCCATGTACCGCGCCAAACAGGCAGGAAACAGTCCCACTTTATATCGCGGCGACTAGCCCTGACGGGCCGCCAGCATCAGGCGTTTCATCTCGCGTACGGCCTCGCCAAGGCCGCAGAAAAGGGCGCGCGCCACGATCGCGTGGCCGATGTTCAATTCACGCAGCGGCGCGAGCGCAGCGATGGTTTGTACATTGTGGTAGTGCAGCCCGTGTCCGGCATTCACGTGCAGGCCGATGTTGTCGCCCAGCGTTACCGCATGACGGATTTTTTCCAGCTCGGCAGTTCGCTCCGCGGCCGTTTGCGCATCAGCGAAATGGCCGGTATGAATCTCGATACACGGCGCACCCACCTCTTTTGCGGCTTCCACCTGGTGTGGATCGGCATCGATAAACAGCGACACGCGTACGCCGGCCTCCGCCAGACGCCGGCAGGCATCGCGCATGCGTGATGCCTGCCCGGCAACATCCAGGCCGCCTTCGGTGGTCAGCTCCTCGCGCCGCTCCGGCACCAGGCAGCAGTCGGCGGGGCGGACCCGCCCGGCGATGTCGAGCATCTCTTCGGTAACCGCCATTTCCAGATTCATACGCGTCTGCAGGATGTCGTGCAGCATATCGACGTCGCGCCGCTGGATGTGACGGCGGTCTTCCCGCAGGTGCAACGTGATGCTGTCGGCACCGGCCTGTTCGGCCTCGATGGCAGCCTGTATCGGGTCCGGGTAACGCGTGCCGCGCGCCTGGCGGAGCGTGGCAACGTGGTCGATATTCACGCCCAGCAGAATCACCCGGGTGCTATCCATGTTTCTATTTCCTCACCGGTTTGAACAGTTCACGCGACTTCAGGGGCTTGTCGCCAAGGTACAGTTTCAGGGCCGAACGCAGCAGGCGCTTGGCATCGTGCAGCACATCCGGGCTGCTGAAATCCCGGCACGCCATGGCCAGCAGGCTTGCTCCCCTGAAGAGAAAGCCGGGCTCGGTTTCGGCCGCCACCATCACCGGTCCCGACTCGAGCTGGTAATCGTACCAGCGCTCCGCCAGCAACGCCTCGCCGGTGCTCGCTTCGCAATCCAGCTGCAACGCGTAGCCGGCTTCCTGCAACAGACGCATTTCGAACAATCGCAGCACCGGCTCGATATCATCGACCAGCGCCAGCTGCTGCAGGCTGTCGCGGTAACCGGCGAACAACCCGGGGTGCGGGTCATGGCGGGTCAGCAGCCGCATCAGCAGTTCGTTGAGATAAAACCCGCTGTACAGCGCCATACCCTGCAGCCGGTTCGTATTGCCGTCGGCCTCGACGCCCGTCAGGGTACCCAATTCACCCCTCGCCTGCCAGGACAGGCGCAGCGGGCGAAACGGCTGCAGTTCGCCCCGCTGGCGCGATTTCGCCGAGCGCACGCCGCGCGCAATCAGCCCGACGCGGCCGAAGTTTTCCGTGAATACCTCCAGCAGCGCACTGGTTTCCCGGTACGGCCGCTGGTGAAGCAGGTACCCGGCAGTCAGCTGCACACGTTCCGTGTTGGCGATCATGTCTTCACCGGCGGCGCAGACTAGCGGCTTTCGTCGTAGCCCAGACTGTGCAGCGCGCGTTCATCGTCGGCCCAGCCTTCCTTGACTTTCACCCACAGCTGCAGAAACACCTTCTGGTCGAATGCCTTTTGCATATCCTCGCGCGCCTCGCGCCCGACCTCCTTGAGAAGTTGCCCGCCGGCACCGATGACGATGGGTTTGTGACCGGCCTTTTCCACCCAGATCAGTGCGTGGATACGCAATACACCTTTCTCTTCCTTGAAACTCTCGATCTCCACGGTCAACCCGTAGGGGATCTCCTCGCCCAGCTTGCGGAACAGTTTCTCCCGCACCAGTTCGGCGGCCAGAAAGCGCTGACTGCGGTCGGTGACCTGGTCGGGATCATAGAACGGCGGCGACTGCGGAAGCCGTCTGAGCACCGCGGCCTCGAGTTCCGCCAGCTGGGCGCCGGTTCTCGCACTCACTGGAATGATCTCGGCAAACTCGCGTTTACCGGAAAGCTCCTCCAGGAACGGCAGCAGGGTTGCCTTGTCGGCGATACGATCGACCTTGTTCACGGCAGCGATCACCGGGCAGCGCACATCCTCGAGCTTGCGTAATACCCAGTCATCGTCCTCTTGCCAGCGCGTGCCTTCGGTCACGAATACCACCACGTCGACGTCGGCCAGGCTGTCGTATGCGGCGCGATTGAGATAGCGGTTCATGGCGCGCGGCTGCCTGGCGTGCAGGCCCGGCGTATCGACATAAATAATCTGGTGATCGGCATCGGTCTTGATGCCGAGGATACGGTGCCGGGTGGTCTGGGGGCGCCGCGAGGTGATACTGATCTTCTGCCCGACGAGACGATTCAGTATGGTGGATTTGCCGACATTGGGCCGCCCCACCAGTGCCACGAATCCGCAGCGAAAACTATCGGCTGACACCGAGCTGCTCCAGCATATTGTCGGCCGCGGCCTGCTCGGCCTTGCGGCGGCTGCTGCCGTTACCGGTGGTCGCGGTGCTCAAGGCATCAATCCGGCATTCCACCACGAACTGCTGGCGGTGCGCCTTGCCGCTGACCGTGTGCATCGCATAGACGGGCAACGCCAGTTTGCGCGACTGCAGGTATTCCTGCAGTCGGGTTTTCGGATCCTTGAGTTCGTCGGCCGCCGACAGACCGTCGAGCCGCCCGGCGAACAGCCGGTGGATGCAGTCGCGGCAGGCGTCGAAACCACCGTCGAGCAGGATCCCGCCGAGCACCGCCTCGAGGGCATCGGCGAGAATCGAATCGCGGCGGAATCCGCCACTTTTCAGCTCACCGGAACCCAGGCGCAGGTAGTCACCCAAATCCAGCTTGCGCGCGATGTCGGCCAGCGTCTCGCGCTTGACCAGGATGGCGCGCAACCGGCTCAGTTGCCCCTCGGGGGCATCGGGAAAGGCGCCATACAGCCACTCGGCGATCACGTGT
>JASFNS010000345.1:0-3386 GCA_050116915.1 Thiogranum sp.
CGACACGGACGGCTTTCCGCCGGCTGCTATACTGCCCACTGAGCCTGACCAGGGCGACTCAGTAAATGCTGTTGTCACTGACTCATGCCTCGCCGTAGCGGCTTTACCCGGCGAGGTCCTCGACGGAGCGGACCGATGAGCAAGCGTAAGAACCAGGGCCAGTTGTCGGGAGAGGAGGAAGAGGATGCGGTCCGCCGCTCGGCGCCACGCGCCGCGGTGGTGTTCGAGGCGATCCGCCACGAAGCCATGGATGAACTCGAACGGCGGAACTTCGCCCTGTTCTGGTCGGGGCTTGCCGCGGGCCTTTCCATGGGCTTTTCCTTTATCGCCGAGGCGCTGCTCCAGTCGGCCCTTGCGGATACGGACTGGCGACCGCTGATTTCCAAACTCGGTTATTCGGTCGGTTTCATGATCGTCATCCTCGGGCGCCAGCAACTGTTCACGGAAAACACGCTGACCCCGGTGATCCACGTCCTGCAGGAGCGTCGGTTGGCCGTGCTGCTCGGCGCGCTGCGCCTGTGGGGTGTGGTGCTCGGGGCCAACGTTCTGGGGACGTTGATATTCGGGGTCGGTCTGTACTACGCCGATGTGTTCGGTGCCGCGCAAAGCGCCGCACTCGCCGACGTTGCGGGGCACGCCGTCGCGGCGGGCTTCCGCGAAACCTTCTTCTCGGCAGTCCTTGCCGGCTGGCTGATCGCCCTGATGGTCTGGCTGTTGCCCGCCGCCGAGACCGCAAGGGTCGGCGTGATCATTATTATTACCTACCTGGTCGGTCTCGGCGGTTTCTCTCATATCATTGCCGGATCCGTCCAGGCCGCCTACGCACTCGCCGCGGGATCCACGACGCTGGGTACGGTGCTGGGCAGTTTCTTTCTGCCCACGCTGTTGGGCAACGTCATCGGCGGGGTGGCGCTGGTGGCGGCGTTGAACTACGCACAGGTTTCACCGGATGACTGAGCTGAGCCCGGTGCAGCGCGATTGTGCAGAATCGGGCAACTGAGTCGGCCTCACGGGCCCGGCACCCGGCCGGCGTACACCGGCAGTGCCGGCATATCAGGCTGGCCCGGAGTTGCTTCCGCGCCGCTGGCGTCTGAGTAACCAGCGACTCAGCCACCAGGTGCCTGCCCCGATAACGACTGCCAGCAACAGCAGGCTGGCTAACCGGACGGTCTCAGGAGCGGCGATGGCGGCAACCACCTGGTCGGAGAACACCGTCAGCGCCAGAATGCCAGGCGCCATGCCCAGCAGCGTGCCGAGCGCGAAGTCGCGGAAACGGATGTGCGAGGCGCCGGCGACCAGGTTGATGACGCTGAACGGGGCGACCGGCACGACGCGCAGGGTAATGATGGCGAGCAGGCCCTGTTGCGCCAGGCGGCGGCTGACGCGCGACACCCAGCGGTTTGACAGGCTGCGTACCGCATCGTGGCCGAGGTACTGGCCGATGGCGTAGGTAACCAGCGCGCTCAGCTCCGCGCCCAGCAGCGCATAGGCGAATCCGTAGGTGGCACCGAACGCCACCCCGGTCGCAACGATCAATAACGTGACGGGAAAGATCATCAGTCCGGCGACGATGTAGATAACCGTGACGACCAGTGGCGCGGTCCAGGCGCCGCGCAGACTGCCGAGCCGGTCGATGCCCGCCTTGAGGTCTATCCATTCGCTCAAGGGCGTCCAGCGCCAGGTCGCGGCAATCAGGAGTGCGACGATCAGCACTGACGCCAGTGCAATCAGTGAACGCCTGGCCGGCTGTTTCTCGTCGTCGGCGACCAGCTGCCGGGCGAGCTGGTCGGCGTCAATCGGTGCTTCCGGATCCGAGATTTGCGCCTCCGGCACCAGCGCATCGACCTCCTCGGTTACGCAAAACTCAAACGGTTTCAGTGTGCGACCCGAATGGCTCAGCGTGTCGATGGCGCGAATGATCGAGCCCTGCTCCGCGAGGGCTTTCCCCACCGCGGTTGCGGTGACGTCGAGGTGTTCGGCGAGCAGGCGGTTGCGCCAGGCCACGACAGCCTCGCGGACGCGCGCCTCGCTGCCGGCCTCGATGGCCAGGTCACACTCGGTGTCGAGTCCCATGGAGCGATTGTTGAAGTTGGCAGAGCCGACGCGCAGCAGCACGTCGTCGATGACAATGACTTTCGCATGCACGTTGATGCACTGCGTGTCCAGACCCGGGACGTGCGGGTAGTAGACCCGCAGTCTGTCGTGGCGGTCGGCCGCGTTGAGCCGCTTGATCAGGCGCTCGCGCAGAACATCCATGGTGTTCTGAGACAGCCAGCCGACGGTCCGTTGCGGCAATATCACCACGACCTCGGGGCCGTCGTCTTCGGCCAGCCGTGCGGCCAGGGCGTCGCCGACGCTGTGCGCAGTGAAGTACTGGTTCTCGATGTAGATGGTGTTGCGCGCGGCGGCGATAGCGTCGATCAGCAGCTGCTGGACTTCCCTGATCGCTTGCCGATCTTCGTATTCGGGGTAGGTGCGGGCGATACCCACGGATGCCCCGGCGAGATCCACGCGAACGCCCTCGGGCCATGGGTCGCTGTCTTCGGCGGGTTGCGGTGCACTGAGCCGCTGCCCGGTCGCCGTGTGCCAACGCTCGCGCGCGAGTTCGCCGAGGGCTTTGGCGACGGGGCCACTCACCATCAGCTGGACATCGTGATAGGGCTGCGGAATGGTGCTGTCGATATCGCGGCGTCGCGGATCATCGGGCCGGTGCTCGGAGGTATCCCAGCGCCCGAGGGCGAAATCCAGCCCGCCGGCGAAGGCCACGCGATCGTCGATGACAACGATTTTCTGGTGATGCGACGCACCCACAGGGTGCTGCTTGTCGAGGCGGAAGTGCAGACGCCGGTGGCTGGTCCAGTCCATCTTGTAGGACGGCAGCCACTCCCGGTCGCTGGCATAAATCATCGCGAAGTCCCAATCCAGGACGTGGATGTGGAGGTCCTTGTTGCGGCTGGCGAGGCTGTCGAGGAAATCCCGCAGGTTGGTCGGAAGCCCGTCCGAGGTGCCGTCGCGCTCGAGTTCGAAACGGCCATCGACATCCCAGCCTATGATAAGGATCGAGTGTTGCGCGTTTCTTGCCGTTTCGCGGAAGGCGTGAAAATAGTCGGCACCGTCCACCAGCAGGCTGAGGCGGTCGGCGTGTTCGACCCGCCAACAGTTCTCGCCCGGGTTCAGGATAGACGATTCGCTCATTGCGACACAGGGTCTGCGCAGGGCGGGCCGATCAGCCGCGCCAGCCACCCAGGGAAATGCGCGATACCGGTGGTGGCAGCAGCGAATGCCGGCCGGAAAACACCGGGTCGTGCAGCGCGGCTGCGGTAGCCGCCGCGCCATCCGGACGCATCGCCGGGATAGCGCCAGTCCGCCAGCTGTGTATGCATTTC
>JASFNS010000346.1:0-3386 GCA_050116915.1 Thiogranum sp.
TGGGCGTGGCCTTCCCGCGCTTCCGTATCGATCAGTCGATCCGTTTTTTCTTCAAGATCCCGACCCTGATCGGGATCGCGTCCATTGTCTACGTGCAGATGGCGCTGGTGCGTTAAGCACCCAGCCGCCACGAACCGCTGACAGGAGGTAGTGAATCATGATCAAGAGCCTGAGCACCGACGCCACGCTGGCCAACGCCGGACTGTCCGCCGAAGAGCAGGACCTGTTCAGCAACGCCCGCCCCACGGCCTATGAACCCTACTCCATCAAGGCTGTCGAGGATTTCGCCAACTGGTGCCGCGCCAACTCGCTGTGGATCCTGGCCTTTGGCACGGGTTGCGGCGCCATCGAACTGCGCCCGCTGATGACGGCGCGCTTCGATGCCAACCGTTTTGGCGTCGCCGGCCGGCCCACGCCGCGGCAGTCGTCGGTGTTCATCATCGGCGGTTATTCCTCGGTAAAGACACTGAAACGCATCGTGCGCAGCTACGAACAGATGCAGGGCCCCAAGTTCGTCATCGCGCTGGGCATCTGCCCGGTCAACGGCGGCATGTACTGGGACAGCTACAACACCATCAAGCGCCTCGACCAGTACATCCCGGTCGACCTCTACATCACCGGCTGCATGCCACGACCCGAAGTCCTGGTGGCAGGCGCGCTGGAGCTGAAGAAGATGATCAAGGAAGGCCGCTGCGACGGCGCCAACCGCTACGTCGAGAACTTCGACTGGTACAAGGCCAACCAGAAGAAGGTCATCAAGAAGTGGGACATGCCCGACTACAACTGGTAAAGAACGGTCGCCCGGAGAAACCCTGATGAACAGCATGCTGGAAAGACTGTCTAAAGAGTTCCGCGTCACCGATATCATCGAGCGACACCCGGGGCTGACCACGCTAACTGTGGACAAGGACGTCGCGGAAACCCTGCTGCGCGAGCTGCGCGACCGGGAAGGTTACACGCACCTTAACTTCATGACCGCCATCGACTATATCGAGCGCGGCCACTTCACGCTGGTGTACATGCTGCACAACTACGCGACGAAATCGAGCCTCAGCGTCCACGTCAACATTGACCGCGTCAACGCCGAGATGACCTCCATCCATACCCTGTGGGCCCAGGCCTGGACCTACCAGCGCGAACTGCACGAGTTGTGGGGCATCGACTTTCCGGGCAGTCCGCGGGTGGAGGAGGATTTCTGCCTGGAGGGCTGGGACGAGATCCCGCCGATGCGCAGGGAATTCGATACCGTGGAGTATTGCGAACGCACCTTCACCAACCGCGAAGGGCGCGGCACCGTCAACCCGCGCGAGCACATGGCCGAAATCATCTTCCCCAACCGCGGGGGTGACAAATAATGCCACAGCCGCCCACGCATTCCTCGTCACTGGACATGGCCCAGCCGGAACCGATCGATCTTTCCTCGGGCAAATACGTCAAGCTCTGGCAGGGTCCGCAACACCCCGGCATCACCGGCAACATGTCGCTGGAACTGACCCTGTGCGGTGACGAGATCGTGGAGTGCAAGACTCACGTCGGCTACCTGCACCGCGGCTTCGAGAAGTTCATGGAGCGACGCACCTATATCCAGAATTTCACCGTGGTGTGCCGTATCGCCGTACCGGAACCGACCTTTAACGAGTACCTGTATTCGGCGGCCATCGAGGAACTCGCCGGCATCGAGGTGCCCGAGCGCGCCAACTGGCTGCGTGCCCTGAACCTGGAAATGATGCGTCTGGCGAGCTTCCTGATGTGGACCGGCGGCATGAGTGGTGCGTTTGGCCTGTACACCGTGCCCAACTGGACGCTGACTTACCGGGATTACATCCTCGACCTGTTCGAGGAACTGACCGGCGCGCGCATCTACCACATGTACATCGTCCCCGGCGGCGTGCGCAACGTGCTGCCCGACGGCTGGAAGGAACGCGCCCTGGAAATCCTCAAGGGCACCGAGAAGATGATGCGCGAGGTCGACCGGGTGATGATGAACAACGCGGTGTTCAAGGCGCGTTCCAAAGGGCTGGGGTTTATCCCGCCGGACATGGTCGATCCCTACGGCATCGTCGGTCCCAACGCACGCGCCGCCGGCTTCAAGCGCGACCTGCGCAAGGACGAGCCCTACCTGGTCTACGACCAGCTCGATTTCGAAGTCGTCACCGCTACCGCATCGGACGCCTATGAACGCACCTGGGTGCGCCAGCAGGAAATTTACCAGTGCATCGATCTGATCCGCCAGATGCTCGATCGCATGCCCGACAGCGGCCCCTTCCAGGCGCGGATGCCGAATGTGCTGCACTGGAAGATCCCGCCCGGCGAGACTTACCTGAAGGCCGAGTGTACGCGCGGCGAATACGGCTACTACGTGGTCACCGACGGCAGCGAATACGTACGCCGCGTACACGTGCGCGGCCCGAGCTATACGCACGCCATTGCCGTCATGGAACGGCTGGCGGTGGGCACCAACATAGCAGACATTGCCGGCCTCATGGTGTCGCTGCACACCTATCCGCCGGAAATAGAGAGGTAGACTGATGAGCCTCAAGGACCTGGTTTCACCCTTCTTCGTCTGGCAACGCGCCTTCGAGAAGCCCTACACCGTCGGACTCAAGCCTATCGAGGAGCGTCCCGGCGCCCCGGCCTACCGCGGCTTTCATATCAACATGAGCGATGACTGTGTGGGCTGCGGAAGCTGCTTTACCATCTGCCAGAACCACGCCATCGACATGGTGAAAGTCGACGGCCTCGAACCACACGGTGGCGACAGCGGCCTGCGGCCGCGCTTCGACTACGGACGCTGCTGCTGGTGCGGCCTGTGCGTCGACATCTGCACCGCTGGTTCACTGCGCATGACCAACGAGTACGCCTGGTTCACCACCAACCCGGACGACTTCCGTTTCGTGGCCGGTGTGGAGAACAAAAGCTGGGACGGTCGCAGCGGCGGCTATCACCGCCACCCCGACTATCACCTGTTCCCGCCGAAGCGCATCGAGATGGAAATGCTCGCCCCGGAGGAGAGCGTCGAATCGTTCACCGAAGTGGTCAAAGGCTACTCCGAGGAACAGGCCAGACTCGAAGCTGACCGCTGCGTTGAGTGCGGCATCTGTGTGGCAACCTGCCCCGCGCACATGGACGTCCCCGACTACATCCACAGCATCCGCGACGGTGACTACGAAAAGGGGCTGCAGCTGATGTACCGCACCAACCCCTTCCCGGCCACCTGCGGGCGTATCTGCACGCGGCGCTGCGAGTCGGTTTGCCCGGTGGGCATCCAGGGCGAGCCGGTGGCGATCCGCTGGCTGAAACGATTCATCGTCGACCAGGTAGCGGAAGCGGACTATGCGCGCATCCTGCCCAAAATCGCGGCGGACACCGGCAAACGCATCGCCGTC
>JASFNS010000347.1:0-3383 GCA_050116915.1 Thiogranum sp.
CTGCTGGTGGGTTACGGAACCAAGGTGGGGCTGGTGCCGATGCACACCTGGCTCCCCGATGCGCACTCGGAAGGCCCCACACCGATGTCGGCGGTGCTGTCGGGCCTGTTGCTGAACGTGGCACTGTATGCGCTGGTGCGCGTCAAGATACTCACCGACAGCGCGCTGGCCGGCGGCACGGTGCACGATCCCCATCTCGCGGGTTACCTGATGATGGGGTTTGGCGTCGTTTCCTTTACGGTCGCCGGCCTGTTCCTGCACCGGCAGCGGGATATCAAGCGCCTGTTCAGCTATTCCTCCATCGAGCACATGGGCCTGATGACCTTCGCCTTTGGCCTGGGCGGCCCGCTTGCCACCTTTGGCGGCCTGCTGCACATGACGGTGCACTCGCTGACCAAGTCGGCGATATTCGTTGCCGTCGGGCACGCCAGCCATATCGCCGGTACCCAGGCTATCGAAGGGATTCGCGGCCTGATCCAGACACAGCCGGCGGTCGGCTGGGGACTGTTGGTCGGCACCGCGGCTATTGCCGGGTTCCCGCCGTTCGGCGTGTTCACCAGCGAGTTCCTGCTGCTGTCGGCGACCATGCAGAGTTACCCGTGGCTGACGGTGCCGCTGCTGGCCGGGCTCGGCGTCGCCTTTGCCGGCCTGTTCCGGCACCTGCACCCGATGGTGTACGGCGATCGGCCGGAAGGGCAGCAGGCGGTAACGGCCAACATGTGGCCGGTGATGCTGCACCTGGTGCTGGTACTGTGGCTTGGCTTGTCGATCCCGGTGTTTCTGGCCGAATGGTTTGACCAGGCGGCGGTGCTGATCACCGGCAGGGGGCTGCTGTGAGCCGTTTCGAGTGGTTGTCCGAGTTGCTGGCCCGTTGCGAGGACGAGCACGTGCTGGTGCGCCACGGTTCGGCGACGCAACTCGCGCTGGTGCATCTGCTGGATATCGACCACGAGGACTGGGGCCGCTTTGCTGCGGTGGTGCACGCCTACGGCTGCCGCTGGTCGGCCGTTTGGGCCGACCAGGTCGATAGCGCGCTTATCAACGTCAATGCCTGTTTCGAATACCGCGGTGACTACCTGGTGGTGCGCGCGGGCGTAGACGTCAGCCAGCCAGTGCTGCCATCGCAGACGCCGTGGTTCCCCGCGGCCAACCGGCCGGAGCGGCACGTGCAGGACATGTTCGGCATTGTCTTCAGCGATCATCCCGATGCCCGTCGCTGGACCCGCCACCAGGCCTGGTCGGAAGGCCATTTCCCGTTGCGCCGGGACTTCCCCGCCGAGGGTGATCGCGGCGGGGAGATCAGCGTGCCGGACGCGGATTACCCGTTCTTCCAGGTGCAGGGCACCGGCGTTTACGAAATTCCGGTGGGTCCGGTGCACGCCGGTATCATAGAACCGGGGCACTTCCGTTTTCAGGCGCTCGGAGAAACCGTACTGAACCTCGAAGAGCGACTCGGCTATGTGCACAAGGGTATCGAAAAAATCGCCGAGGGCCGCGACGCTGCCAGCCTGGCCCGGCTGGCGGGGCGCGTTTGCGGCGACAGCAGCGTGGCGCATGCCTGGGCGGCGTGCATGGCGATGGAGCGTGCCGCGCGCTGCAGCGCGCCGCCGCGGGCGCTGCATCTGCGCGCTGTGCTGGTCGAACGCGAGCGTATCGCCAACCACCTCGGCGACATCGGTGCCGTGTGTAACGACGTCGGTTTCGCCTTCGCCCACTATCAGTTCGGCCGGCTGCGCGAAACCTGGCAACGCGTCAACGGTCGGGTCTTCGGTCATCGGCTGCTGATGGATTGCGTGATCCCGGGCGGTGTTTCCCGCGACCTGGATGCAGCACAGCTCGATGAGCTCAAGGCCAGTCATGCCGAGCTGGGCAGGGAGCTCGAGGAGCTGTCACCGATTGTGGATTATCATCCCTCTCTCGAAGACCGCCTGCTCGGTACCGGTGTGCTGACGCCGGAGACCGCGGCGCTGCTCGGCGTTGTGGGTTTTGTGGGTAAAGCCAGCGGGCGTGACTACGATCTGCGCCGGGATCACGGCTATGCGCCGTATCATCGTCTGCAGGTGGAATCACCGGTCTTCCGGGAAGGCGATGTTGCCGCCAGGCTCGGGGTGCGGACCGATGAAATCGGACACTCGCTGGCGCTGATGCAGCAACTGCTCGATACGCTGCCCGAGGGCGACACCGTGCTGCCGTGGCAGCCACCGCCGTCCGGTGCCGAAGGGCTGGGACTGCTGGAGGGCTGGCGCGGCGAAGTGCTGTGTTACGTGCGTTTCGGCGACGCGGGCAAGGTCGTGCGCTTTTTCCCGCGTGACCCGAGCTGGCTCAACTGGCCGGCGCTGGAACAACTGATTCACGGAAATATTGTGCCGGATTTCCCGGTCTGCAATAAATCCGTCAACGCTTCCTACTCGGGGCACGACCTGTAACCCGCCGCCATGCTGAGAATCCTCAACAAAATCCGCAAAGTCGGCATTGTCACCGAACCGGTGGCCGCGGAGCCGTCGCTGGAGGCACTCGGTATCGAGGTCAAACGCCGGGTGGAGCGGCGCATGCGCGGCAGTTTCGCGATCCGCGCAGTCGACGCGGGATCGTGTAACGGTTGCGAACTCGAAATCCACGCCCTGAATAACCCCTTCTACAATGTGGAGCAGTTCGGTGTGCACTTCGTGGCATCGCCGCGCCACGCCGATGCACTGCTGGTGACCGGGCCGGTGTCACGGCACATGGCGGCCGCCCTGAAACGCACCTATGCCGCCACGCCGGCACCGAAGTGGGTCATTGCCGTGGGCGACTGTGCCGTGGACGGTGGCGAATTCGGCTGTTCCTATGCGAGCCTTGGCGGCGTGGACAAGGTCGTACCGGTCGATTTGGTCATCCCGGGCTGTCCGCCCACGCCCACGGCGTTGCTGCGCGGGTTGCTCGAGTTGTTGAAGGCGGATAGCTGAGGCCCGGCAGCGATGCCGGATGTGGCTGCAGGCGTTTGCCGGGCTCGCTCAGTTCGGCAACGGCTGTAGCGGGATATTTCCCCGGATTGATCTGAAGCATTAACCGCCAGACGGTTTTTCAGTATAGTGATTGGGTGTGTTGGTCTTTCTCAGGGAGGGTCGCCGGTTTGACAGAGTTTTGGCGGAACTGCACCGGTAATTCAGTAGTCATATACGGTGACCCATTATGATCGAAGTACGGATTCATGGCCGCGGCGGGCAGGGCCTGATCCTGCGCGGTGAAAAGGTTGTCGCGGTCGAGCTGGTGCACATGAAAAGGCTCGCCAACGCCGAGGGCCGCCTGAAGCGCGTCGCCTCCGAAGGCACCGAGTCGTTGCTCAGTGTCGACCAGGTGATTCCTGCCATCGGCCAGACCGTCGACCCCGCGGGGCTGGAAAC
>JASFNS010000348.1:0-3379 GCA_050116915.1 Thiogranum sp.
CGAGCTGTATCCAGTGGATGAAGGCCAGTGGCTGGAACAGCCCCGCCACCAGCAACAGCAGGTAACCGGCCCTGACCTGGACCGGGAAGGCCGTCACCCGCCGTTCCCGCGCAAGGTAGTGCACCACCTGGACCAGCGTCAGGCCGATGACCGGCAGCATGCCCCACCGCCAGCCCGCAAGGCCGGCAACCAGCAGCAGGTCGGTGGCCAGCCAGTACCACCAGTCGAGGTCTCTGCGCGGAGTCATGAGGCACCTGCCTTGCGCGCGAAAAAGTTCACCGACTGAATGAACAGATCTTTGGCGACCTTGGTTTCAGCCGTGGTGTCGTAGAAGCAGTTGAAGCGTTGCACCACGCGTGTATCGATGAATCCGGCCGCGGTTGCCAGCGTCTGCAGTTCCGACTCGACAAGCGCCCCGGCCACACAGGCCGCCCAGAGGTCAGGGTTGCTACGTGCCTCGGGTGTCAGTTCGCGTTGTACCACGACATCCGCCAGGTACAGTAGACCGCCGGGCCTGAGTACGCGAAACACTTCGCCCAGCACCCGGTGTTTGTCGGGGGACAGATTGAGCACGCCGTTGGAGATCACCAGGTCGACGCTCGCGTCTGCGACCGGCAGTTCCTCGTAGAAGCCCTGGTGGACTTCCACGATATCTTCGAGGCCGGCCTGTCTGGCTGCCGCCAGCGCGCATTCGACCATTGCCGGGGTCATGTCTACCCCGATCGCCCGGCCGCTCGGTCCGACCCGTCCAGCGGCGATCAACAGGTCGGTGCCGGCGCCGCAGGCGTGGTCCAGTACGGTCATGCCCGGCGACACCGGTCCGATGGCGAGCGGGTTGCCGACACCGGCGAAACGCTCGCTGCTGAGCGCCGGCACGCGTGCGAGTTCTTCGCGGTCATAGCCGAGGAAGTCGCGCGCATACTCCGGGCCGCGGTGGAAGTGATAGGGGCCGACGGGGTCGCGGGCGACCTGCTCATAGGTGGCGCGTACCTGGTCGCGCAGGTAGTCGACGTCGAAATTCAAAGGACAGCTTGTAGCCATGAGGGTTCTCCTGTGTGTGAACGCGGATCAGATCAATGTCACCAGGGCATTGGTGATGCGCTCGGCCTGCCGGTCGGTCACCATGCTGCCGAGAATGCTGGAAAAGCGAGGTCCCTGCACGCCCGAGAGGATGTACTGCCAGCGATAGGCTAGCAGCAGGCCCTGCCTGATGCGCTGGCGCTCACCCGTCTCGAAGCTGCGCCCGGCGATCATGCAGAAATAGCTTGCATCGGCATCGCTCTGCATCTGCAGGATGCCGTCAACCGCCAGCACGAGGTCGATCAGGTCATCCACGGCGCGGTCGCGCTCACTGTCGCTCAGACGCCCGTTTTCACGCCGCCATTCCAGCTCGTCGAGCACCGCATGCTGCGATTCCTCGCGCCAGTGGAACAGGAAGACGTCCTTGTACAACTCCGACAGCTCGGTATCCGGCTCGATGCTCTGCTTGTAGTGCGCCTGGGTGAACAGCTCGATGTGACAGGTCAGACCCAGTACCGCCCAGGTGGATTTGGAAAGCACGGCGGCGGCTACGTCGTTCGGATGGGGCGCGAAGACATAGCCGTCGGGCATGGCGTCATCCATCAGGCGGTCGATGCGGCGGAACATCTCCTGGTGCTTGAGTTCTTCGTCGCTGAAGCGGATCAGGGCCTCCAGCGCGGTTTGATTGCCGAGCCAGTGGTCGCGGCTGACTTCCAGCACCTTGGCGTTGATAAAGCGCTCCACCAGCCCGAAGATGTTCGCGTAGGTGCGCCCCTGAACCTGGTTCAACAGGCGCTTTTCCGCGTCGGTGAGAAAACCGAGTTCCTCGATTTTCGCCAGGCCGTCGGGCAGGAACTTCTGCGCCCCGTCAAAGGACCGCCCGCGGATCACGTCTTGCTCAATCTCCCAGCGAATGCGCTTGGAGACCGCGATGCACCGGGCATAGCGCTCGGTATCTGTCTGGTAGCTGGTACTGTTTTGTAAAGTCATGATGTTGCCCCGTATGTGGTTGTCTGGGTTGCCGCTTGCACAATACGCACTTGCCGCCGGATCACATGCCAACAAGCCGGGCGGCGACGCCCTGCCCGGTGACACAGCTCAGGATGCGTTGCGAATCGATGGTGGCCGGGTCGTAGTCCACGCACATGACTGTTGCGGTGCGATCGCTCGTGCTGGCCTGCGTCACGCCGCGCAGGGCGCCGACACTGTGCCGCAGCTGGCGGGTTTGCTCGGGCCCCAGCGGTTGCCTGATATACACGATTACGTTTGCGTTGCCGGTGTTCATCTTCCGCACTCCTCTCGGTGAGTTGGTGGTTTGCGGCGGTGGCCTGATTACCGAGCGCCGTTGAGAGAAAGCTTAGGTGCGGCTTGTATCAGAATGACCGCCGATCAGGGGCCTTTTGTAGTCTTATTGTTTCGCTTCGGTAACAGGCCCGGCCGGTGCGGGCAGGGGGGTAGTGCTCGGCAGCCGGTCAGCTGCGCGGTGACTCCGACAGCAACTGCTCGACGAGTTCGTGCAGTGCGACGGTATCGATGGGTTTCTTGACCAGGGCGCGGAGACCTTCACGCTTGACGAGGTCTTCCGAGACTTCCGCGGTATACCCGGTATACAGGACTACGGGCAGGTCAGGGCGCAGTTTGAGCAGATGCTGGGCTGCCTGCAGGCCGGTCATCTTCGGCATGGTCTGGTCCAGGATCGCCAGGTCGAAGTTATAGGGATCGTCGGAGAAGTGCCGGCAGGCAGCCACGCCGTTATTGAAGACCGTGACACCCAGTCCCCAGTTCTCCAGCAGGTCCTGCATGAACTCGCTGACCGCGGGCTCGTCGTCTACCAGCAGTACGCGGCCCTTGAGCATGCCGCCTGCCCGTCCTGCGTCGGGTTCTTCGGCGGCGGCCACCGGTGCTGCATCGTTCAGCGGCTTGAGCAAAATCCGGAAACTGCTGCCTTCACCCGGCCGGGAATCGACCAGCAGGTGGCCGCCATAGTCGTGCACGATACCGTGGACCATTGCCAGGCCCATGCCGCTGCCCTGACCGACTTCCTTGGTGGAATAAAAAGGCTCGAAGATGTGCTCCTGGATCTCGCTCGGAATGCCGTCGCCGGTGTCGCTGACGACCAGTTCGATGAAGTCGCCCCGCACCTGCTGGCGGCAGGAAGCGCACACCGCATGGGTATGGGAAGCCTGAGTCAGTCGGATACTCAGTCTGCCGTGTCCCTGCATGGCATCACGCGCGTTGATGCACAGGTTCATCAGTATCTGTTCGCCGTGCATCGGATCCAGCATGGTCGCGGGCAGTTGCGCGTCCGGTTCACATGCGATCTCCACGCTCGATGGCAGTGTGGATTCCAGCAGTTTCA
>JASFNS010000349.1:0-3374 GCA_050116915.1 Thiogranum sp.
ACGGGCGGGTTGAGATCACCGAGGGGCTGGCGGCCGGCGACGAGGTGGTTTCGGCGGGGCAGAACAAGTTGCGCAACGGCCAGGCGGTGACCATCGACAACCGGGTTAAGCTGGACGGCAAGGTCAGCGGCGGATGAACTTCACCGACCTGTTCGTCAAGCGCCCGGTGCTGGCGAGCGTGATCAGCCTGCTGATCCTGCTGGTGGGTGTGCGCGCTATTTTTTCGCTCGAAGTTCGCCAGTACCCCGAAACCAAGAATACGGTCGTCACCGTGACCACCACCTATCCGGGGGCCAGCAGCGAGCTGGTGAAAGGTTTTATCACCACGCCCCTGCAGCAGGCGATCGCCGAGGCCGACGGCATCGACTACCTTTTCTCGCGCTCAAGCCAGGGCAAGTCGACCATCGAAGCCCACATGGAGCTGAATTACGATCCCAACGCCGCGGTCGCGGAAATCCAGGCCAAGGTCGCCAGTCAACGCAACGTGTTGCCGGACGAGGCCGATGACCCGGTGATCGACTCCACCACCGGCGAAACCACCGCGCTCATGTACCTGGCCTTCTACAGCGACAGCATGCGGCCGTCGCAGATCACTGACTACCTGCTGCGCGTGGCGCAGCCGAAGTTGCAGGCGGTCCCCGGCGTGGCCAAGGCAGAGCTGATCGGCAACAAGACCTTCGCCATGCGTATCTGGCTGGACCCCAAGCGTATGGCGGCGCTCGGCGTCACCGCCAACGACGTGCGCGATGTGCTGCTGGCCAACAACTACCTGGCCGGCGTCGGTCAATCCAAGGGCGTCTACACGGCCATCAACCTGTCGGCCACCACGGACCTCGCCAACGTCGAAGATTTCCGCAAGCTGGTGGTCCGCTCGGCCGACGGCACGCTGGTGCGCCTGGACGATATCGCCACACCTGAGCTTGGCGCCGAGGACTACGATTCCATCAGCTGGTACAAGGGCAAGCCCGCCATTTTCGTCGGTATCAAGCAGGCGCCGGGCGCGAACCCGCTGGATGTCGCCAAGCGCGTGCGCGAGCTGATACCGGAGATCCGCAAGCAATTGCCCGAGGGACTGGCAGTCCACATTCCCTACGACGCCAGCGTGTTTATCGAAGACTCGATCAACGAGGTTTTCAAGACGCTGATCGAGGCCGTGGGCATCGTGCTGGTGGTGATCTACCTGTCGCTGGGGTCGATGCGCGCGGCCGTGGTGCCGGCCGTGGCGGTGCCCCTGTCGCTGGTGGGGGGTGCCTTCCTGATGCTGCTGATGGGTTTTTCCATCAACCTGCTGACGCTGCTGGCCATGGTACTGGCCATCGGACTGGTGGTGGACGACGCCATCGTCGTGGTGGAAAACGTGCACCGGCACGTGGAAATGGGCCAGTCGCGCTTTGACGCGGCGCTGCTCGGCGCGCGTGAACTGGCGTTGCCGATTATCGCCATGACCACAACGCTGGTCGCGGTGTACGCGCCTATCGGCTTCATGGGTGGACTCGTCGGCACCCTGTTCACGGAGTTCGCCTTCGCACTGGCGGGTGCAGTGCTGATCTCGGGCGTCGTCGCCCTGACCCTGTCGCCCATGCTGTCCTCGAAGGTGCTCAAGCCCTATGGCCAGCAGGGTCGTTTCGAACAATGGGTGGAACACTGGTTCGAGCGGCTCGCCGCCGCCTACCAGCGTCTCCTGCACGGCACGCTGGAATCGTTGCCGGTAACGCTGCTGTTTGCGCTGGTGGTGCTGGTATCCATCTATTTCATGTTCACCACCAGCAAGAGCGAGCTGGCGCCGGTGGAGGACCAGAGCATACTGTTCTTCCAGGCAACAGCGCCGCAAACCGCCACGCTGGAGTATGACGAGGCGTATACGCGCGAAATCGAGGCGGCTTTCAAGAGCGTGCCCGAGTATCACGAAAGTTTCTTCCTGCTGGGGCGCGGCGAACCGACAACGACCTTCGGAGGGTTCAAAATGCAGCCTCCGTCCCTGCGTAAACGTTCGCAGATGGAGGTGCAGCCGGAAATACAGGCCAAGCTGTCACAGATCGCCGGTTTCCAGATCGGCATATTTCCGCGGCCCAGTCTGCCGGGTTCCGGTGGTGGCGTACCGGTGCAGTTCGTAATTACCGGCGACGCCAGCTACCGGGAGCTGGACGCACTGGCCGACCAGTTGCTGGGCAAGGCGATGGCCAGCGGCCGGTTCATTTTTCTGATGAAGGAACTGCAGTATTCGAAGCCGCGTACGACCCTGGTGATCGACCGCGACCGTGCCGGCGACCTTGGCATCAGCATGGCCGATATCGGGCGCAACCTTGCCACGCTGCTTGGCGGAAACGACGTCAACCGCTTCAGCCTCGAAGGCCGCAGCTACAAGGTGATCCCCCAGGTTGCGCGCCAGTTCCGCCTGCAGCCGGATGCCCTGAAGAACTATTACATCCGTCCCGGATCGGGCGAGCTGCTGAACCTGTCATCATCGCTGTCGTCGACGGGGCTGGTTCGCCAGGCAGGCGCCGCACCGCTGGTGCCGCTGGATGCTTTGATTCAACTGAAGCAATCTGTCGAACCCAGTCAGCGCACCCAGTTCCAGCAGCTGAACTCCCTGATGCTGCAGGGTGTCATGGCGCCGGGGGTGACGCTTGGCGACGCGCTGGGTTACCTGGAAAGCACCGCCCGCGACATATTCCCGCGCGGCTACAGCTGGGATTATGCGGGCCAGTCGCGCCAGTTTACCCAGCAGGGCAGTGCGCTGCTGATAACCGGTTTTCTCTCGATGCTGGTGATCTACCTGGTGCTGGCGGCGCAGTTCGAAAGCTGGCGCGATCCGCTGATCATCCTGGTCTCGGTGCCCATGTCGATCGCCGGTGCGCTGGCGTTCATCACCCTGGGCTTCGCCACGGTCAACATCTATACCCAGGTCGGCCTGATCACGCTGATCGGCCTGATTGCCAAGAACGGTATCCTGATTGTCGAATTCGCCAACCAGCTGCAGGCTACCGAGGGACTCAGCAAGCGCCAGGCGGTGGAGCGGGCGGCCGCCATTCGTCTGCGACCTATCCTGATGACCACGGTGTCGATGATTGTCGCCATGGTGCCGCTGCTGCTGGCCACCGGCCCGGGCGCGGTCAGTCGCTTCCACATCGGCCTGACAATCGCCACGGGTCTCGGTATCGGCACGCTGTTCACGCTGTTCGTGGTGCCTGCGGTCTACCTGTTGCTGGCAAGGGACCATCAGCGCGCGCAAGCCGCCGAAAGCGCGGGCGAGGGCGCGCATACCGCGCCTGGTCAGGCGTGAGGCGCGCTCAGTTGGAAGAGAAGAAGTCCTTGCGCTGCTTGTCGTCCTTGCGCTCCATGAAAACGACGTAGACGGCGCCGGCGTCGATCCT
>JASFNS010000350.1:0-3374 GCA_050116915.1 Thiogranum sp.
CGAGGGTGCGCCAGTGCCCGACGGGCAAGGTGGCTATGTCCGCGACGCCGCCGGCTCGGTGGTCATGGCGGCGCTGAAGCCGGCCCGGCTGCGGCAACTGGCGGCAGCGGGCGGCGGCAACTACAGCACCATGACCGCAACCGCCGACGATCTCAAAACACTGTTGCCCCGCCCTACCGCCACGCCGGCAACGCAGATGGCGCAAACCGACCTGAAAACCGACATCTGGCGATCCGAGGGCCCCTGGCTGGTGCTGGTCCTGTTGCCGCTGGCCGCGCTGGCTTTCCGCCGCGGCTGGCTGCTGAGTCTGCCGCTGCTGGTGGTGACCGTGCTGTCCAGCACACCGCAACCGGCCATGGCCGCCAGCTGGGATGATCTCTGGCAGCGCCGCGACCAGCAGGCCGACGCGGCGCTGCGGGCCGGTGACCTGCAGCGTGCCCAGGCACTGGCCAGACAACCGCAGCGACTCGGCACGGCCGCCTATCGGGCCGGCGACTACGACAAGGCGCTGCAGGCTTTCGCCAGGAGCCAAGGACCGCAAGGCGACTACAACCGCGCTAATGCACTGGCGCAACTGGGCCGGTACCAGGACGCCATTGCCGCCTACGACAAGGCCTTGAAAGCCGACCCCGGTCTCGACGACGCCGTCTACAACAAGGCACAGGTGGAGAAGCTGCTGCAACAGCAGAAGCAAAAGCAGCAGCAAAGCAAGAACAGCTCCGGCCAGGGGAAGAAGGACACGAAACAACAGCACGCCGGCAACAGTTCACAGCAACAGGACGGCGGCGGCAAACAGGCAAGCGGCAACAAGTCCAGGTCGAGCGCGACTGCCGGCAACAGCGGCAAGTCGGCGCAGACGGGCAAACAGCCCGGGCAGCCCGGCAGCGACGAACCGGCTAGCGGGAACCAGGCGCAGAACGCCGGCGACCAGCACAGCCCCGCTGCAGAGACGCCTGAACCGGCAGTATCGGCAGGAAAGAAATCCGCTGCCACGGGTGCGTCACAGGCCCGTCGCGATAATACCTCGCGCAGCAGCGAACAGCCCCGGCAACAGGCCAGGGCCAAAGGCACGCCGGACACCGCCGGGTTCGCACCGCAGCCACCTGTGCAGTCGGCAGACAAGGGCGCTGCGCCCGGGAACGCTGATCCGCTGACCCGGGAGCAGCAGCAGGCCGACGAGCGCTGGCTGCGTCGCATTCCCGACGACCCGGGCGGACTGTTGCGCCGCAAGTTCCTTTATCAATACAGCCAGCGCGAGCGCGCGCAGCAAAACGACAACCGGCAAAACTGGTGATCTGTTTCCAGTGGAGTAGTGACCATGAGTAACACACAGACAGCACAGACCCTTTTACAGGCCGCGGGCGGCAGTCGCCTCATCGTCGCCCTGGTCGCGCTGGCCCTGCTGGTGGCGACCCCGGTACTGCGCGCCGACGTACACGCCAGTCTCGACCGCGATGCGATTTACACGGGGGATACCGTCACCCTTAGCGTCGAAACCGACGGCGACGACCAGGGCCGGGAACCCGAGCTGGCACCCTTGCGCAAGGATTTCGACATCCTCGGCACCAGTTCTAATCAGCAGATACAGATCATCAACGGCCAGCGCTCGGATATGCACCAGTGGCTGGTGGAACTGGCGCCGCGGCGCACGGGCACGCTGACCGTGCCGGCTCTGAAGGTAGGTGACAGCCACACCGCGGCGCTGACGCTCAAAGTCAGCGAACAACCCGCCGTGTCGGGCGGCCGGGCCGGGCAGCCGGTATTCATCGAGTCCGAGATCATGCCCGCGGCAACTGACACCTATGTTCAGCAGCAGATTCTGTATACAACGCGCCTGTACTACCGCGTGCCGCTGATCGAGGGCGACTTCAGTGATCCCGCACTGGACAACGCCGCCGTAGAACGCCTCGGCGAGGATCACCAGTACCAGACCACCCGCGACGGACAACACTACCAGGTGCTCGAACGGCGCTACGCCATCTTCCCGGAACACAGCGGCAAGCTGACGATCCCGCCGTCCGTTTTCACCGGGCGCATGGTATCGGCCTCGGGCCAGCGCTCACCGTTCGACCGTATGGACGCCATGATGGAGCGCATGCTGGGCAAGAACCCCTTCAAGGACAGCTTCTTCGCCGGCACGCCTTTCGCAGATCCCGGCAAACGTGTGCGGCTGCGCGGCAACCCGCTGTCGCTGGACGTCAAGGCGCGACCGATCACATACCGGGGTGACAACTGGTTACCGACCCCGAAGCTGGTTCTGCACGACAGCTGGGCGGATTCGCCACCGGAATTCCGCGCCGGCGAACCCGTCACGCGCACCATCACCATCGAGGCCAAGGGCCTGGAAGCCGCCCAGTTGCCCGACATTCATATCCCCCACACAGACGGATTGCGCGTCTATCCCGAAAAACCGGTGCAGACCAACCGCACCGACGGTGACTGGGTGTATGGGCAAAGCAAACAGACATTCGCGTATATGGCCACCGCCCCCGGTAAAATCGACCTGCCGAAAATCCAGGTCGACTGGTGGGACACTGGCGCACAGAAGGAACGAACTGCGGTGTTGCCGCAATGGGAGGTTGTTGCCGAGGCGGGTAACGACGCTTCCGCGACGGCGACCCGGACCCCGCCGGCAGGCCCGGGCAACAACCCGTCGGTAACGCCGGCGCCCGCCACGAGCGCAGCGGCAAACAGCGCTGTCAGCGACGCCGGACACGGGCCGGCGGCGCAAACACCCGCGAAGCTCTGGCTGGTAGTCGGCGGACTCGCCCTGCTGGCCGTCCTGTTCACCGTGCTGCTGGCGCGCAAGGCCCGCGGGCGCGCCAGCAGCACCGCGGCCGAGGTGGCAACAGCGAAACCCGACAGCAGGCAAGCTGCCGGCGTAGCCGCCAACGCCGCACGCGAGCGCTTGCGCCGCGCCTGTGAGGAAAACAATCCCCAGGCCGCCGCTGGCGCCCTGCTCGAGCTGGCCAAAACGACCTGGCGCCAACACCCGCCGCGCAGTCTCGGCGACCTCGCCGCGCGCCTGGACCGGGGCGACACACTGGTGCGTGAGCTGGAGGTCGCGCTGTATGCGCCGGGCGGGCACGCCTGGGTCGGGCAACCCCTGTGGCAGGCATTCGCTGACGGCTTTCCGAGCCAGACGCGCGCCGCGGCCGGGAGAACCACCCCGGTCGGCGGCGCGCCGTCGCTCTACCCGGACTGGACGCACACAACCGGCTGACCGGCGCGCACGCCGGGGGTGGCGAATCCGGTGATCTGCGGTAGCATGTGCGGGTAGTACCGACAAGAGCGGGCATCACCCGTTCCAGGAACCCTGCGATGCAGCCACCCGGGCGCTTCAGTCTCGATGAAAACTTCCGCCGCTATACCCG
>JASFNS010000351.1:0-3369 GCA_050116915.1 Thiogranum sp.
CCCGGCAGCGGCCGGGGCGGCCTCTGGCATGCGGTTGTGAAGCTACCTGCCGGCGGTTACAACGGCACTTTGGCCATCCAACGCCACGTAGCCGGCCTGTTGCGGAATCAGTCAGTTACAGTCAATCCCGGGGATGCCGCGCAACTGTGTTCCTCCGTTGGCGGCGGCGATTCTGCAGCCGGTGGCCAGTGCACGCCCCACCGACGCGGCCTCCTCGGCCAGGTAATACCGCGGGGGCTTAAGGTTCTCGGTACTTAAGCCGATATTTTCAAAGGCTTACAAAATTTCAAGCGCGCCTGCCCTGCAGTGGTCGAGCGCAGGACCCGATGTGACGCAAACGCAACCGCAATGCACTATTACCACCGCGCCCTGTTGCCGGATCCGGCACGCGGGGTTTCAGCTGGTCGAGTTGCTGATCGCGGTCGCCATCGTTGCCGTACTCGCGTCTATCGCCTACCCGTCCTACGTGGAATACCGCGACCGCGCAAACAATGCCGCCGCGATGACAGACGTGGCCATCATTGCCGAAGCGATCGAACGTTCTTATGTCCGCAACCAGCGCTTTCCCGACAGTCTTGCCGAGATCGGTATGGGCAGTGTTCTCGATCCGTGGGGCCATGCATACCAGTACCTGAAAATCGCCGGCGCGGGGATCAAGGGCAAGGCCGCTCTGCGCAAGGACAAGGCACTGGTTCCGGTGAACTCGGACTACGACCTTTACAGCATGGGTAAAGACGGGGCGAGCCGGCCGCCGTTTCCGGCGACTGTCAGTCGCGACGATATCGTTCGTGCCAACAACGGGCGCTATATCGGCCTGGCGGCCGACTATTGATTGGGCCGCAGCTAATGGACCGTTTCGACGGCAGTTTTTTTCGCGGCCGATTTGCCCGCCGCACTTTCCTGCTGTTTGTGGTTTCGGCGATGCTGCCGGTGGCGCTCGTGGCGGTGCTGTCGTTCGAACATGTAACCAAGCAACTCCGCGAACAGAGTTTTGAACAATCCCGCCAGGCCAGCAAGTCCATCGGTATGGAGTTGTTCCGACGCCTGGCCGTGACCGGGAGCGAGCTGGATACGATTGCCGAGCAGATCCGCACCAACACTGCCGATGGCAGGGCTTTGTCAGGCGTCGGCGATGCAAGCTTCCCCGACTTCGCCGCCCTGGCCATCACACCGCACGACAATCATGTCCGGCAGGTACGCGGCATCATCGACCACCTGCCGGTATTTACGCCAGCGCAGGAAGAGCATCTACGCCAGGGACGCAACCTGGTTTCCGTCCAGGCAAACAGCCATGGCGGGTTCGATGTTCTCATGAGCCGGCTGATCGAGCCCGGCAACCCCGAGGGAGCCACGCTGACCGGCAAAATCGCGCCGGATGCCTTTCGCTCGCTGGAATTGCTGCTGCCTGCTTCAACCGAACTGTACATACTCAGCCCGGACAACAAGGCGTTCTACAGTTCCAAGCCCGTACAGGACGCGGCTGTGAACACCCTCAAACCCTTGCTGGCCACGTTCATCAGCGGTCACTTCCAGTGGCATTCGGACGAGGAAGGATACCTGGCCAGCTACTGGTCACTGTTTACACAGGCGGACTATTTTCTGCCGCAGCTGATCATCGTAGCCAGTCAGCCCGAAAGTGATGTCTTTGCACCAATCGCCACATTCAGGACTGTTTATGTGCCGGGACTGCTATTGTCGATTCTGATCGTGGCGCTGGTTTCCGCCAACCGGATTCGCCGGAAACTGGCGCCGCTGGTGGCACTGCGCGATGCAACCCGCCGCGTCGCCAATGGCGACTTCAGCGGCCAGCTGCACATCGGCGGCGACGACGAACTCGCCGAACTGGGTGACGCCTTCAACGTTATGACGGAAAAACTGGGCGCCCAGTTTACGAGCATTTCCACGATGGCGGAAATCGACCGCCTGATACTGTCGTCATTCGACACCCGCTACATCATTGCAACGGTCCTGGATCGGGCAAGCGAACTTACCCCGTGCGCAATCGCGGCCGTTCTCGAACTTGACGAAGATCGTCCCGGCGAGGGACTGCTTTCGTCGCGCCTGACTGCGGGAATAACCGAGACCACCGAGCGACAGGTCGCATTCACCGACGACGATGTCCGCAACCTGAGCAGAAATCCGGATGTTCTTTTGTTCGCCCGCGCCGAAGATTTCCCCGACTACCTGAAGCCATTGCACCAGGCCGGCAGCGGTGCGCACCGCTTCCTGGTATTTCCCACCTTCGTAAAGCACCAGCTGGCCGCCGTTATTGTTCTGGGCTATGCCAGCACATATCTCCCCGGCGATGAGCAAAGGACATATCTGCGAAAATTCGCCGACCATGTCGCCGTCGCACTGTCCAACGCCCGCTGGGAAGAACGCCTTTACCACCAGGCCCACTATGACACGCTGACAAATCTTCCCAACCGGGCGCTATTGAAAGACCGACTCGAACAGGCCATTGCACGCGCCCACAGGAATGGCACCGCGGTAGGCGTCATCTTCCTCGACCTGGACCGCTTCAAACTGGTCAACGACTCCCTTGGCCATACCACCGGCGATCTGCTGTTGAAACAGATGGCCGGCCTGCTTCTGGAGAGTGTCAGGAGCGTGGACACGATTGTCCGTTTCGGCGGGGATGAATTCGTTATCGTTATCCCGGACATGGCCGACAAACACGACTTTGCCACCGAACTCGGCACCATCGCCGAAAAACTCCTTGATGCCTCCCGGCATGAACTCTCACTCGGTGACCACAAGGTACGCACTGAAATGAGTATCGGCATTGCGCTTTATCCAAAGGACGGCGACAGCGCCGACGAACTGATCAAGAACGCCGATACCGCGATGTATCACGCCAAGGAACAGGGTCGAGGTTGTTACCAGTTCTTTGCACCGGAGCTGAACGCCGCGGCCCTCTACCGCCTGAACATGGAGCTGGAACTGCGACGCGCCCTGGAGAACAGTGAATTCCAGCTCTGCTATCAGCCGAAGATCAAATGCGTCGGTGGCGAGTTGACCGGGGCCGAAGCGCTGATACGCTGGAACCATCCGACCCGGGGCATGGTCGATCCGTCTGAATTCATCGGACTGTCCGAGGAAACCGGTCAGATACAGGAAATCGGTGAGTGGGTGTTGCGAACCGCCTGTCGCCAGGCCAGGGCGTGGCGGGACGCCGGCCTGCCTGCCGTACGTATAGCGGTCAATCTGTCACCGCGACAGTTTCGCGCGACCGACATTACTGCAAGGGTCGCACGCATACTCAAGAGCCATGGTCTCGACGGCGACGCGCTGGAGCTGGAGGTTACCGAAGGAACCGTGATGGAGGATACGACGGAATCAATCGAGAAACTGAAAAGACTTACCAGC
>JASFNS010000352.1:0-3362 GCA_050116915.1 Thiogranum sp.
CTCTGCCTGCCGTTCTCCGCGGGGCATTTCCTCGCCGCGCTGCCGGCGACCGTCAAGGCCATCGCCGTGCTCGACCGCACCAAGCTGCCGGGCTCCACCGGCGAGCCGCTGTATACCGACGTGGTGACGGTTCTGGCCGAAGCGCAGGCCAGCGGCAGCCTGCCGGGCAGCAGCATGCCGCTGGTCATCGGCGGGCGCTACGGCCTGTCCTCCAAGGAGTTCACGCCGGCCATGGCTAGGGCCGTGTTCGACGAATTGAAGCAGGCGGCGCCGAAGAACCACTTCACCATCGGCATCAACGACGATGTCTCGCATACCAGTCTGGAGTACGACCCCTCATTCGACATCGAACCGGACGAAGTGATGCGCGCGCTGTTCATCGGCCTCGGGGCCGATGGCACGGTGGGCGCCAACAAGAACAGCATCAAGATCATCGGTGAATCCACGCCGTTGTATGCGCAGGGCTACTTCGTCTACGATTCGAAAAAATCCGGCTCGCAAACGGTTTCGCACATGCGCGTCGGGCCGAATCCCGTCAACTCCCCCTATCTGGTCCGTTCGGCCGGCTTCATCGGTTGCCATCAGTTCAATTTTATCGAGAAAATGGACGTACTGGAGAGTGCGCGGCAGGGGGCGATCCTGCTGCTCAACAGCCCTTACGGTCCCGACGAGGTGTGGGAGCATCTGCCGCGCAGCGCACAGCAGCAGATCATCGACAGGCAGATCCAGTTCTATGTGATCGATGCTTCCAGCGTGGCGCGGGAAACCGGTATGGGCAGCCGCACCAACACCATCATGCAGACGTGTTTTTTCGCTATCTCCGGTGTGCTTTCCCGGGAGGAGGCGATCAGCAGGATCAAGGAATCCATCCGCAAGACCTACGGCAAAAAGGGCGATGAAATCGTCCAGAAGAACTTCGCTGCCGTCGACCAGACCCTGGCGCATCTTTACCGCGTAGAGATTCCCCGGCAGGCGGACAGCCGTATCGAAATACCGCCGGTGGTTGCGCCCGAGGCGCCGGAGTTCGTGCAGAGAGTGACGGCGGTGATGATGGCGGGCAAGGGCGATCGACTGCCGGTATCCGCGCTGCCGATCGACGGCACCTACCCATCCGGGACCACCCGCTGGGAAAAGCGCAATATTGCCGCCTTTGTCCCGGTGTGGGAGCCTGACATCTGCATTCAATGCGGCAACTGCAGTTTCGTTTGCCCACACAGCGTGATCCGCGGAAAGTTTTATGCGGAAGAGTTGCTGGCATCCGCTCCGGCAGGCTTTCAGTCGGCGCCCATCAACGGCCGTGGTTTCCCCGATACGCGCTATACGCTGCAGGTCTACCTGGAAGACTGCACGGGTTGCGGCCTGTGTGTGGAAGTCTGTCCCGCCAAAAGCCTGCAGCAGAGCGGGGTCAAGGCAATCAACATGAAGCCCAAGGCGGATATCCTGGCACAGGGCCGGCAGAGCGTGGGTTTCTTCGACGAGATACCGGCCAACGACCGCTCGCAGGTGGATTTCTCGTCAGTGCGGGGAACGCAGTTTCTGGAGCCCCTGTTCGAGTTTTCGGGAGCCTGCGCGGGCTGTGGCGAGACACCGTATGTGCGCCTGCTCTCGCAGCTGTTTGGCGACCGGGCCGTCATCGCCAACGCCACGGGTTGCTCATCCATCTACGGGGGCAATCTGCCGTCGACGCCGTGGACCAGCAACGGCGAGGGCCGCGGTCCGGCCTGGTCGAACTCGCTGTTCGAAGACAACGCCGAGTTCGGTCTGGGCTTCAGGCTGAGTGCCGACCAGCACCTGGGGATGGCGCGGCAACTGGCGCAGGAACTCAAGGGCCAGCTGGATACGGCGCTGGTCGACGAGATCCTCGATGCCCCGCAGATTGCCGAATCGCAGATCCGCGCGCAACGCGAGCGGGTGGCACGGCTCAAGGCGGCGCTGCTCAGACTCGACAGCGAAAAGGCCCGCGACCTGTTGTCGGTGGTCGATCACCTGGTGCGGCGCAGTGTCTGGATCGTCGGCGGCGATGGCTGGGCCTACGACATCGGTTCCTCGGGGCTGGACCACGTACTGGCCAGCGGCAGGGACATCAATGTGCTGGTGCTGGACACGGAGGTCTACTCCAACACCGGTGGCCAGATGTCGAAATCCACGCCGCTGGGCGCCGTGGCCAAGTTCGCCGCCGCGGGCAAGCCGGTGGCCAAAAAGGACCTCGGACTGCAGGTCATTTCCTACGGCAATGTGTACGTTGCACGGGTGGCCATGGGCGCCAACCCGCAGCAGACGCTGCTCGCGCTGCGAGAGGCCGAGGCATACCCCGGACCTTCTCTGGTGCTGGCCTACAGTCACTGTATTGCGCACGGTATCAACATGCAGCACGGCTTGCGTCAGCAGGACCTGGCGGTCGCGAGCGGTCACTGGCCGCTGATCCGCTACAACCCGGCCCTGCGGCAGGCCGACAAGAACCCCTTCGTGCTCGACTCGCCACGCCCGACGGTGAAGTTCAAGGATTATGCGTTCAATGAATTACGCTATAAGATGCTGTCCCGGGCGCACCCGGCCGAAAGCGAGCACCTGATGGGGCTGGCGCAGCAGGTCGTGGATCAGAAGTGGGATATCTATGAAGAGATGGCCAGTCGCAGCGGTAGTCATTTCCATCCGGACGCGGCTGTCAAACTCTAGGTAACCGGGGGAATATACTATGGATCTGACCACCACCTATATGGGGCTGACTCTCGGGCATCCCGTGGTTGCCTCGGCGTCGCCGTTGTCGGGCACGCTGGAGGGTATGAAGCGGCTGGAGGACGGCGGCGTGGCGGCCATCGTGATGTTTTCGCTGTTCGAAGAGCAGATTCGCCACGACAACGAAGCCTTTTCCCATCTGATGGAGTCGGGGACCCAGAGCTTTGCCGAGTCACTGAGCTATTTTCCCCAGACCGATGCCTACGACGTGGGGCCGGACAGCTATCTGGAGCTGGTGCGGCGGGCGGCTGAGGATCTGGATATTCCGGTCATTGCCAGCCTGAACTGCGTCACCAGCGAAGGCTGGGTGCAGTATGCGCGGCAGCTGCAGGAGGCCGGGGCGGCCGGGCTGGAGTTGAACATCTACGGCGTGCACGCAGACCTCGGGTTATCCGGCGAGCAGGTAGAGCAGGGCTATATAGACATTCTCAGGACAGTCAAGGCGAGCGTCAGCATCCCGGTGGCTCTCAAGCTCAGCGCGTTCTTTACCGCGATGGGACATTTCGCCGGGCGACTGGACGCGGCGGGAGCCGATGCCCTGGTACTGTTCAACCGCTTCTTCCAGCCGGACATCGATATCACCGAGCTTGAAGTACAGCCCACCCTGCCGCTGAGCTCAGCCGGCG
>JASFNS010000353.1:0-3354 GCA_050116915.1 Thiogranum sp.
GATACACGAGCGCACCGGCTTGCCATCGATATGCACCGTGCAGGCACCGCAAAGACCGATGCCGCAACTGTATTTGGTACCAGTCATCCCCATTTGCTCGCGCAGCACCCACAGCAGCGGGGTGGAACCGTCGACGTCGACGTCGTGCAGTCTTCCGTTCACCTTAAGTTTGGCCATCAGCGACACTCCCTGGAGAAACCTCTCCGCGCAGTCTAACGCCGCTGCCCGGCCAAACTCAACGCAGCGCACTATTTCTATTGAGAAAAGGTCAGGTGTTGAAAGAGAGTCTATAGAAAAACTCCTCCACATCAGGTCAAACATAGCCCAGGGATCGATTCACTCACTCGGACTCTTCGCTTCGTGGCGGCTCCCATTCCCATTAGATTTCTAAGGCAACCCGGAGGCCGCCGGGCAGCACCCGAACTGCCCCCTGACAGGCTGGCAAACCGAGTTTCAGGGCTTCACCCTGACAGCAAACTCCTCGCCCCTTTTTCTTGCGCACTTCCTGTATATACTCAAGAGTGCAAGCAGGCTTTTGTTCACCTCGCCGTCACGGCGGGGTACCGACAGCAAAGGAGACGTCATGCCCAATAGCGCCTACAAAGTCATTGATGTCATCGGCACCAGCGAAGTCTCCTGGGAGGAGGCCGCCCAGCGGGCGATTGCCGTTGCCGGGGAATCGCTCCACAACCTGCGCGTTGCTGAGGTCGTCAAACTCGACATGAAGATAGAAGATGGCAAGGTGGTTGCCTATCGGGCCCGCCTGAATCTTTCTTTCAAGATCGGCCGCTAGAAGCAGATCACCGGGGGTGGCAGAAGCGAGATGTTTTCCGGCGTGCCGGGAATCACGTTTTTCTCGAGACTATTCCAAGGACGAACCGCGATGATCACGGCCGTTGCCGGAAGGCGACAATTGCGCACAAGCATAGAGTTGCTTGATTGAGCTGTGTCTTTAGCGATGAATTTCGGCCAACTACCGCCCTTCGCCAAATGTCAGCGAAAGGCTACTTCATAATAATTTACATCTGTGTAGACTTATACAGCCGGTTCTGGAAAGCGTGTCTTGACAACACGAACATGACCGAATCCGGTGCTATCAATAACCACGCATGGGGAATCATCATGGAGAGCAACGCAACAGCCGAACGGCGTGATCAACTACATGAGGCGATTGGTGCAGTCGACATTCTTTTTCTATTACGCGAAGAAATGGAACAATGGCTGGAAGAGGCCCAGGACAAGTCGAAACGCGAGGCACTGGAGAATGTCGTAGGTCACCTGCAGGCTATGGAAAATGAATATAAACACCGAAGAGACAACTTGAAGGAGAAAACCATTTAGTCAGACTTCGGTATCAGGAAGTCATTTCTCAATAACAGTGGATGTAACCTCACGTAACGCATCCAGGATGCTGAACGTCTGAGATGGGTTGCCGGCTCAACCGACCGTTCCCTGAATGAGAAAACCCCGCTGATATGGGGTTCCTGGTCGGCGGCTATCGGCCAAAAAAGGCCGTTCGCCTACCAAAAGAAACCCGCCAGAGAGGGGCTCCTATACTTTCCAGATCCGCCAGGAGCTTGCCACTCCGAGGATTCTATGGGGCCGTTTGTACGGACTTACTCCGCGTCCTGGTGCAGGCGATCTTGATCTCGGATCTGATCTTTGTCCGGGTCTTGATCCTGCTCTTTCAACTGATCGCGATCCTGATCCTGGTCCTGGAGTTGATCCGGCTCCTGATGCAGCCGGTCCTGGTCCTGCTGCTGGGCTCTATCCTGGTCGCCGAGGATATCCTTTACACTAGGCCCCGCTCTGCCCGACGTAACGCCTGAATGCTCGCTGCCGGGCATACCCGCAGCCCCTCCCATGCCCTTACCGCCACCACGGTTTCCGCTTCCGGCAAGGGTGCTGCCGCCGCTTAGAACAAGCAGTGCCGCGATCACCAGATTGATGATTCTATCCATTGTCACACTCCTGTCGAATTCCGTTTATAGCTGGACGATTTGCACACTGAGATGCGGTAACGACACCCCGTCCCCGCCCACAGTGCCAAATGTATTATGGCGCCCTTAAGCAACCCTGAATTGGTGGTCGGGCAGTCGCATAAACAGGGCTTATTATTCGACGTCAACCCGCGCGACCGCGCGCCTGGGCTGCCGGCTAGTGCAGCACGACTGCCTTAAAAGCGTCGAAATCTGCCCTTTGGCAAATACTGATACAGCTTCGGCCCAGTGCATCGCCTTTGGCCAGAATCCGCCGATGGACCCATTCACTGCGACACACTCGCAGACTTCCCGCCGCATAAATACATGGTGCTGGTCCACTGCAGCGACTGCCAGCGCCGGCCGGAGCTGAATCGTAGCGCGTTGCCGGCGGATAGCCGGATCCAGGCCGACCCTGCATCCGCGGCTGGTATGCTCCGCCTGCCGCTCCCGATCAACGCAGCTGGATATCGTATGGCATGGCGGCGGGAGAAAGTGTAGCCGTAGCGAACCCCCTTGAAGTTGTGCAGAGGAAGGGTGAAAGAGTCGGTCGAATCCATCTGTGCCGCGTTAAGGCATGTTTAAGTTTATTGGGGATAGAATCCCGGTCCTGCTTCCCGCCGATTGAAGCGGCTATCGTAGGACATACTCTGAGAGGCTGTGATGCTGAAGGAATACAAGGTCTGGGATGCGCCCACGCGCATATTTCACTGGGTGAATTTAACCACCGTCGTTCTGTTGATTTTCATGGGCCTTATGATGTTGTTCAAGCAGGATATGGGGATCACCAGCCTGGAAGCGAAGATCACGCTGAAAACCATCCATGTGCTGATCGGCTATGTGTTCGTGCTCAATCTGTTGGTTCGCATCGCCTGGGCATTTACCGGTAACCGTTTCGCCCGCTGGTCCGCTATGCTGCCCGGCAAGGGCTTCGGCGATGACGCGAAGATCTATCTGGCCAGTATCAAGGCCGGTGAGCCAAAACAGTATCTCGGCCACAATCCGCTGGGCCGCCTGGCCGTAGCTGTGATCATGGCGTCGCTGATAGTAATGGCCGTGACCGGCCTGATTCGCGCCGGCACTGATATTTATTATCCGCCGCTCGGCTCAATCGCCGCTGAATACGTGGCTGCAGAGGGCATTGATCCGGCCACCCTGAAGCCCTACGACAAAACCTTTGTCGATGCGGCGAAGATGAACGAACTGGGTACATTCAAGAAGCCCTTCGGGGTAGTGCATCTTTATACGACCTACTTCCTGATGTTCCTCATTGCGCTGCATATCTTCGCCGTGGTCCGCACCGAGATTACGGAACGTGTCACACTGGTCTCGGCTATGATATCCGGCCGCAAGACATTGAGCCGGGAACCGGAAG
>JASFNS010000354.1:0-3344 GCA_050116915.1 Thiogranum sp.
ATGCCGGCATCCTGCGAGATTGGTGTTAATTATTTCGACAACCATCCGCTGTTTCGACGTTTCCTGAACGCTGTCTATGCCTGTACCCAGTCTCGCAAATAAACCGCCAGGGACAACATCAGCAGGACCGCGGTCCAGAACAGCGCCGCCCAGGCGACGGACTGCTGCGCCTGGCGCTTTTCGATCCAGGTCCTGGGTCTGATGCCCTTGAAAAGGAAAACCAGCGTTGCGGACAGGTTGACGCAAACGATATTCACGGCCAGCAGCAGTGCCGCGCCCGCGGCCAACGCGTTTTGGCCCGACGCCAGCATCATGCCCAGGGTTGCCGTGGGCGGCAGCAGCGCCACAGCGACCATAACGCCCACCAGCGCGCTGGCGATGCCGCTGGTCAGGGACAGCGCGGCGGCGGCACCCGAAGCTAGCGCCAGGGCCACGCCATCGAAGCCGACGTGGGTGCGGGCGAGCATTTCCACACCCGGATTCACCACCGGCCAGAACCAGCCGATGGACGCCGACAGGGACAAGGCCAGGAGCACGCCGACCATGTTCGTGGACAGGGAATCCCGCATCAGGTAGCGATCACCCAGCGTCGCGGCGAAAGCCAATGCGAGATTAGGGCCCAGCAGAGGCGCGATCACCATGGCGCCGACAACCACAGCCACGTTGTTTTCCAGCAGCCCGATCGCCGCCACCACCGTTGACAGCACCACCAGAACCAGAAAATTTCCGTCCAGCCGCGCGCCCTTTTCGATCTGGTGATAGAGCTCTTCCCGGGTGGCGCCCGTGGACTTCCTGCTGCCGCCGTCGCCGCCTTCACTGGTCGGCGGGGCCGGCTCCGGACGCGGCAAGACCACTTCCACGGGCAACACCACGATGCGTGCGTTTTTGGTATCGCCGAGCAGCTCCTGCAGATTGTCGAGCACAGCCTGACGGCTGTCATCCGCCACCAGCATGCGGATACTTTGGCGCTCGTCTTCGCCAGCCTGGCCGAACCAGTAGTCCAGGGCACCGTGCTGCTCTGCGATAAAGCTGACCAGCGTGTGCAGATCGCTGGGGTCGGCGACAACCTCTATCAGCTTCACGCGCTATCAGTGCCCCGGTCTTTGCAGTGCCGCCTCGACTTCATCGCGCTTGCCCTTGCCGGCGAGGTTCTCGATCAGGGTCAAGGCAAAGTCCATTGCGGTGCCGGGGCCGCGCGACGTGATGAGTCTGCCATCCTGGACAACCGGGTCGTCACTGTAGCTGAAGCCCTCGAAGGCATCGAGAATGCCCGGGAAACTGGTAACCCGCCGCCCTTCCAGAAGACCGATGCCGGCCAACACCTTGGGGGCGGCACAGATGGCCGCCGTAAAGCCACCGCTTTCGGCCACCGCCTTTAACATACCTCTGATGCGGGGATCCTCGTTGAGATTGTCGGCGCCGGGCAGGCCGCCAGGCAAAACAATCATGTCGTATTTCTGCCCGGCCGCCTCGTCGAGTGTCACATCCGGCACCAGAACGGTCCCGCGCGATGCGCGCACCGGCCGGTCGTCGAGGCCGGCGGTCACCACCCCGATGCCGGCGCGGCGCAACAGGTCGATAATGGTAACGGCTTCTAGTTCTTCGCAGCCTTGGGCGAGGGGGACCAGGACGCTTGCCATGTTTGCTCATCCTCCTGCTGTAAGCGAATCAGTTCCGCGACGGGCAGCAGACGTACACCCTTTCTGCGCAAAGACGGCAGGCGCCTTTCCAGTAACGCCAGGGTTTGCGGATGGGGGTGCCCGATAGCCACCGCACTGCCGTATTTTCGCGCCAGCCGCAACAAACGGTCAAACTGGTATTCGATATCGGCGGTCTCCAGCTGGTTGTCCAGAAACACGTTGCGATCGGTACTGGGAACGCCGTTCTCGTGCGCCACCTGGCGGGCAACGGTCTCCACGGTGGTGCGGCTGTCGACAAAGAACATCCGCGGGTGCCGCTGCAGTTCCTCCATCAGCCAAAGCATATGTCCGGGGTGGCGGGTCAGCAGGCTACCCATGTGGTTGTTGATACCTTGCACGTAGGGCACGGCCGCGAGATTGGCCTCGACGGCCCGGGCAAACTCTTTATGAGTCATATTCAAGGTCACCGCCCCGGCATCCAGCCGGCGGCCATCGATGCTGTCCATGGGCAGGTGCAGCATGACTTCCTTGCCGCGTGCATGCGCCTCGGAGGCCAGTTGACCGGTGTGAGGGGCCCGGGGCAGAAACGCGCAGGCCACCGGGCCGGGCAAGCGGAGAACGCGGCGGCCGTCCTCCATGGTCTTGCCCATATCATCGATAATGATGCTGATAACAGGCAACACCTGCCTGCCAAGCGCCTGCCCCTGCCAGAACAGGGCGCTGCAGAAAAAAAGAACCGGCCACAGGGGGCCGGTTCTCCGGGTCATTGCATCTGCTCCCTTTGTATCGCGAGTCCCTTCAGGAGATTGAGCGCCTCGTACAGCTGGTAGTCGGTCTGCGCCAGCGACTTTTCTTCCTTGTCCTGCTCTTTTTCGGCATCTTTCTTGGTGGCTTTTTTGGCACTGCCGTTCATGAGGTGGCGCGACAGGTCGGCCTCCTTGATCGGCTCCAAAGGCGCTTCCACTGCCGATACGCGCACCTGTTCCAGCTTGATGTCGGGCTGTATACCCTCGGCCTGGATGGACCGGCCCGATGGCGTGTAGTAACGCGCCGTGGTCAGCTTCACCGCGGTACCGTTACTCAGCGGCAGAATAGTCTGAACCGAGCCCTTGCCGAAGGTGCGCGACCCGACAATGATGGCACGCTTGTGGTCCTGCAGCGCACCCGAGACGATCTCCGATGCCGATGCCGAACCCTGGTTGACCAGCACCACCATCGGTGCGCCGTCCAGAATGTCATCCGGCGTGGCGTTGAACCTCAGTTTGGAATCGTTGACGCGGCCTTCCGTGTAAACGATCAGACCCTTTTTCAGGAACGCGTCCGAAACCGCAACCGCACCGTTGAGCACGCCACCCGGGTTGTTGCGCAAATCCAATACCAGCCCTTTCAATGAACCACCGGCTTCCTTTTTCAGCGTATCTATGGCATCCACCATATTTTCCGCCGTCTTGGACTGGAACTGGGAAATACGCACATAACCGAAGCCCGGTTCAAGCGCGCGTTGTTTGACACTCTTGACCTTGATCACATCACGCTTGATGTCGATCTTCAGCGGCTGTTCCACACCCTCGCGGACCACTGTCAGTTTCAACACCGTACCCGGCTTGCCGCGCATGATCTTGACCGCCTCGTTTAGCGTCAGGCCTTTCACCGGCGTATCGTCGAGCCGGATGATCAGGTCACCGGCCTGAATCCCGGCACGCT
>JASFNS010000355.1:0-3341 GCA_050116915.1 Thiogranum sp.
GTCAGTGCAACCGCAGCGAGCAGCGGGCGGTTACTCCACAGCCCGAGGGTGAACAGCGATGCCCGTTCGGAGCGTATCACCAGCACGTGCGCGAGCTGCGACAGGGTCAGTACGGTGAAAACGATGGTCTGCCAGTGCGCCAGCCCTGTGTGCCAGGCCCAGCCCTGGGAGGCGACAGACAGGCCGCCGATGAGCAGGCCCACCCAGATCATGTGCTGCCACATGCCGTGGGCGAAAATGCTTTCCCCGGGGGGGCGCGGCGGGCGCCTCATGAGGTCGCGTTCCGCGGGTTCGGCGGTCAGCGCGAGTCCCGGTAGTCCGTCCGTCACCAGGTTGATCCACAGGATATGAATGGGCAGCAGCGGCAGTGGCAGCCCGAACAGCGGCGCCATGAACAGGGTCCAGATTTCGCCGGCGTTGCTGGTCATGGTGTATTTGATGAACTTGCGGATGTTGTCGAAAATGCGCCGCCCTTCCTCGACGGCCGCGACAATGGTGGCGAAGTTGTCATCGAGTAGCACCATGTCGGCGGTTTCGCGCGCGACATCGGTGCCCTTCTGTCCCATCGCCACGCCGATCTCCGCGCGCTTGAGCGCCGGTGCATCGTTGACCCCGTCGCCGGTCATGGCGACGAATTCGCCACGCGCCTGCAAGGCCTGCACGATGCTGATTTTCTGTTCCGGGCTGACCCTCGCATACACGGGTATCGAGACCACCTGTTCCTGCAGCTCCTGCGCCGACAAGTGGTGCAGTTCCGGCCCGGTGACGACGCGGTCGTTGCCCTGCGCGATGCCGAGACGGACGGCAATGGCCTTCGCGGTTGCGGCGTGATCGCCGGTTATCATCACCGGCGTGATTCCCGCCGAGCGGCACAGCGCGACCGACACGGCGGTTTCGGGCCGCGGCGGATCGATGAGCGCGACGAATCCAAGGAACGTAAAGGCTTGTTCCACCTCCTCGGCCCGCAGCTCGTCCGGCAGTCTGTCCAGCCGGCGCGTCGCCAGCGCCAGTACCCGGTAGCCATCGGCGGCCAGCGCCTCGGCCTCGGCGCGTCTCGCCGGTTTGTCGAGCGCTGTGCTGCCGTCGGCGGCGAGCGCATCAGTACACAGTTCGAGAATGGTTTCCGGCGCGCCCTTGATAAAGACGGTGATCCCCTCGCCGTCCCGGTGCAGTGTGCTCATGCGCAGGCGCTGCGCGTCGAATGGCAGCTCGCCGACCCGCGGCAGTTGCCTTTCCAGGGTGGCCTTGTCGAAGCCTGCGGCGCGCGCGGCAACGTACAGCGCGGTTTCGGTGGGATCGCCGGCGATCCCCTCGTCGGGTAACAGTCGCGCGTCGTTACTGAGCGCCATGGCCTGACCCAGCAGAAGCCAGGCCGGCGCGTCGGTGTCTGCGCCGGGCAGCTTCTCCTGTCGTTCGCCGCCGACCAGCAGGGCGCCCACTTGCATCCGGTTTTCGGTGAGCGTGCCGGTCTTGTCGGCGCAGATGTAGGTCACCGAGCCCAGGGTCTCGACCGCCGGCAGGCGGCGGATCAGCGCGTTGCGGGCGCTCATCTTGCGCGCGCCGATGGCCAGCGAAACGGTCACCACTGCAGGCAGCGCTTCCGGGATGGCGGCAACCGCGAGGCTCACCGCGGTGAGAAACATCAGGGTCAGCGGCTCACCGCGCAGCAGCCCGAAGACGAAGATGACGGCGCACACCGCCAGCACCGCCACGCCCAGGCGTTGCCCGAATCCCGCCAGACGGCGTTGCAGCGGTGTTCGGGTGACTTCCTTTTCATGCAGCATGGCGGCGATCCTGCCCAGTTCCGTCTGCATGCCGGTCGCCACCACCACACCGCTGCCACGTCCGCTGGTTAACAGGGTTCCCTTGAATGCCATGTTGCGGCGCTCGCCCAGCGCGGGCGCGTCTGCGGACAGCGCCTCGGTCTGTTTTGTCACCGCCTCCGACTCGCCGGTCAGTGCCGCCTCGTCGACTTTGAGTTCGCTGGCCTCGATCAGCCGCAGGTCCGCGGGCACGATCTGCCCCGCCTCGAGCAGCAGGATGTCGCCGGGCACCAGTCGGGCAGCCGGTATGCGACGGACCTCGCTGTCGCGGCGTACCTGCGCCTCGGGTGCCGCCATGGCGCGCAGCGCGCTGACGGCGCGCTCGGCGCGATATTCCTGCACGGCGCCGATGATGCCGTTGAGCAGCACGATAACCACGATAGCGACGGTGTCACGGGTGTCACCGACAAGGCCGGATACCACTGCCGCGGCGATCAGCACGAGAATCATGAAATCCGCGAACTGGCCGGCGAGCATGCGCAGCGGACCACGTCTTGTGGCTTCCGTGATTTCGTTCAGGCCGTGGCGCTCGCGGCGCGCGGCGACGTTGTCACTGGAAAGGCCATGCTGCGGATCGACTTTCAGTGCATCGAGTACGGCAGCGACGGACCGCCGGTGCCAGGGCGGCGTCTGGCTGGCCGGGTCGCTCATGTCCGGTGAGGGTATCGTCCGCCTACGAGGGGAACGAAGGCGACGCCGAGCACATCTTTCGTCTGTGTTCTACCCTGCTGGTCCTTGGTGAGCAGCAGCAGTTCCTGGTGGCTGTAGGGCAGCCCCACCGGTATGGCCATTCGGCCGCCCGGTTTGAGTTGTTCGACCAGTGCCTCGGGGATATGGGTAGCCGCGGCGGTAACGATGATGGCGTCGTAGGGCGCGTGCTCGGGCCAGCCGTCGTAGCCGTTGCCAACGCGTGTTTCGATATTCGTGTAACCCAGTCGGCGCAACAGCTGGTACGCTGCGGCACTGAGTTCCGGTACGACTTCCACGCTGTACACGCGGGCGCACAGCTCGCAGAGTACGGCGGTCTGGTAACCCGAGCCGGTACCGATTTCGAGCACCACGTGTTCCGGTTCCAGCGCCAGCATGTCGGTCATCAATGCCACGATATAGGGCTGCGAGATGGTCTGGCCGTGGCCGATGGGCAGCGGGCCGTTTTCAAAGGCAGCGGCTTTCATGTGCCCCGGCACGAACTCGTCGCGCGGCACCCTGCTCATCACCGCCATGACGCGCGGGTCGAGGGCGTCCTTGCCGATCATGTGCTGCGTATACCGGACCTCGTCCTCGATATCGTCGAGCATGTGCCGCAGACCGTTGTTCACATCAGGTGCCCTCCTGCCAGGAGGAAAGATACCGTAGCTGTTCCGCGGTAAGCTCGTCTATGTCGATGCGCATGGCTGCGAGTTTCAGACGCGCCACTTCGCGGTCGATGTCCTCCGGCACATCGTGGACGCGGCTTTCCAATGCCTCGGTGCGCGTGGCCAGGTACACGGCGCATAGAACCTGGTTGGCAAAACTCAT
>JASFNS010000356.1:0-3341 GCA_050116915.1 Thiogranum sp.
GCGGCGTCGGCATGCCGCATCAACTCACTGGACGTCGCCGCACGGTCGGGGAACAGCGCCGCGCCGACGCGGGCGCCAAGCACGATCTCGGTTCCCTGCAGCTCGATCCTGTCGTGGACCAGTTCGAGCATTTTCCTCGCCGCGAGTTCGACCAGTTGCGGCGATTTCAGGTCCCCCAGGATGATCGCAAACTCATCGGCGCCGACATGAAACAGGGCATCGTTTGCGCGCAGGACGGAACGTATCCGCTGAGCTACCCATGCCAGCACGCGGTCGCCGACAGCGTGCCCGAACTCGATGTTGATGTCGCGAAATCCGACCAGATTGAGGACCAGCAGTGCAAAACGCGGCCACACGGTGGCCGCCTTGTCCAGCGCGGCAAGCAGGGCGTCGCGGTCAGGTGGGCTGTCGGAGAACACCGGAAACCTGGCAGCAATCCTGTGCGTGGCTCAGAGATAAAAATCGGCGGCGTGGATGCCGTAAGTCCCCGGCGCCAATGACCGCACGATCTCGATCTTGCTTCCCTGGTCATCGACGGGTGCCTCGATCAGATCCAGTGTCGGATTGAATTCATAGGCGACTTTGTTCTTGTCCAGCACCAGCATAATTTTTGGAGACAGGCGCCGCAGCCGGTTCTGGGCCATGACCAGACCGACTTCGCCGGTACTCAGTTCCACCAGCGTTCCGGTGGGATACAGCCCGATGCACTGGATGAACTGCTCGACCATATCCGCCTGAAAGTCCTTGCCGCGCCACTCGTAAATCAGACGAACCGCGTCGTGCGCCGACATCGCCGTGCCGTAGGGGCGTTCGCTGGTGATGGCGTCATAGCAATCGACCAGCGCCGCGATACGTCCTTTGACGGGAATATCGTTGCCCCTGGCCCGGCGTGGATAACCCGAACCGTCGTGACGCTCGTGGTGGTACCAGACAATCGAGACGACCTTCGTGCTGCTGCCCGGCATCGCGTGAACCATTCGTGCCCCGAACTCGACGTGACGCCTGACGATGGCGAACTCGCTGTCCGTCAGCCGGCCCGGTTTTTTCAGCAGCCCCTCCGGCAACTGGAGCTTACCGATATCGAACAGCAGCGCGCCGACACCCAGGTTCTCTATCTCCTGCGGGGAGAAGCCCAGATGGCGCCCGAACGTCATCGCCAGACCGCAGGCGTCGATACAATGGGCGTAGGCGTATTCATCGGCGCTTTTCAGCCGCGTCAACCAGGAAAAGGCGTCCGGGTTGCGGATGACACTGCCCATCAGATTGCTCACGGCCGAGCGCACGGTGGCAATCTTGATGTTGCGGCCGGCCCGAATGTCATCGAGGATAGCCGCCACCAGTTTGACGGTGTCGCGTCGGATCTCGCGACAGGCCTTTACCTCCTCCTCAACCGTGGTAACTACCGGGTAGCGTTCCTGACCCTCGGCTGCCTGGAAAACCGACAGCAGACGTTCTTCCGGATCTGTCGGCAACACGGCGCGCACTTGCTGGCGAGGCGCCACTCCCTTGTGCGGATCGACATAGACATATTCGCATTGCTCGCAAAGCTCGCGGATGTCGTTTTTACTGGTGATATGGAACCCCTGGAAAAGATAGCGGGTCTCCAGCCAGGGGCGATCCAGTCGAGAGATGTACATGCCCGTTTCAACATCGTGGACACTGATCTTTTGCTCAACGGTAGACATTGCATATCCTTGTTGCTGCGCTCGGATGGGCCTGCATCCGGACCCAGTGTCAGGATTAACGGCACATCTGCACCACTATTAAGCGGTGCGGGCACAGAACGGGGGGAGGCACCGGCACCGCCGACCCGGTAATCCTGCAAGGTGATACCTGCGGGTTCAGCAAGGTTCTTTGCCCGCCGGGCAGGCCATTCCACCTCAAAGGCGCTTACCTTGGCTGCGAGAGGCACCTTGCGCCACTGGCACGGCCCGGTGGCTATAAACCAGCAAATATCACCTTCCGGGACGACCAGGCCTTTGCAAAAACTTGCGGACAAATGGTATATATCGCCGGCAAACGAGTTCCTGTCGCATTCCACCCGGGACTGGCGGCACGCCGACGCATCGTACGGAGCGAGACAATAAATGAGCCTGGAAAAAGTGATATTCGCCTTCTTTTCCATTCTGGCGCTGACGCTGAATTTCGGTTTTTTCATCGGCGAGCTGGACGATCCCGCCCACCACAACGGCTACGAACTGTTTGCGGCGCTGGTGGTCAGCCTGATCGCCACCATCATGAAATTCGGTGACCGGGCCCATATCGGCGCCCTGCTGCTGGCGACCAGCCTGGTGGCCGACCTGCAGCTGATTGCCGCCGCGCTTATCTGGGGTATCACGCTGTACGGGCTGGAAACCGAGCTCAGTGCCGCCACGATTTCCAGCATCGTCTCGCTGTCGGGCGGTGCCCTGCTAGCCAACCTGACGTCGGTCATTCTTCTGGTGGTGGAAACCGTTACCTTCCGACGCTAGACCGTTCGCATGGACAAAGTCATTTACCTTATGCTGCGGCGCCTGCGCCTGCCGCTGATCGTCCTGATCACCGTATACGCGGTGTCGGTGGTGGGTTTCACGCTCATACCGGGGGTCGACGAGCAGGGGCAGCCCTGGCACATGGATTTTTTCCATGCCATCTATTTCGTCAGCTTTCTCGGTTCCACCATCGGCTTGGGCGAAATTCCGTACCCGTTCACCGACGCGCAACGCATGTGGACAACCTTCATCATCTACTCGGCGGTGGTCGCCTGGCTGTACGCCATCGGCACCATCCTGACCCTGACTCAGGACCAGGGATTTCGGCGGGTACTGGCGTTTTCATCCTTTGCGCGCACGGTGCGCCGCAGCCAGGAACCGTTTTACATCGTCTGCGGCTACGGCGACGCCAGCAGCCTGCTGGTGCGCGAACTGACCCGGCATCACCTTCGCTGCGTGGTAGTGGCAAAGGACCAGGAGAAAATCCAGGGCCTGCTGGTCGAGGATCTGCGCGAATACGTGCCGGGGCTGTGCGAGGACGCCAGCCGTTCCGACACACTGATCGCCGCGGGCCTGAAACACCCGCACTGCCGCGGTGTCATCGCACTGACCGGCGACGATCACAGCAACCTGACGATCGCTATTACCAGCAAGCTGCTGGCCCCCGAACTGCCGGTCATCTGCCAGTCGGATTCGAAGGATACCGCCGCCAACATGGACTCCTTCGGAACCGACCACATTATCGACCCCTTTGAAATCTTCGCGTCGCGCTTCGCCATGATGTTCCATTCACCCAGCATGTACCTGGTCTATGAATGGATGACCGCAGTCATGCACGCGCCGCTGGCCGACTTCACCCGGCCGCCGACC
>JASFNS010000357.1:0-3337 GCA_050116915.1 Thiogranum sp.
GGCCGACGCCGCACGCCCATCCTCTCCCGCAGTTTCAGCAACCCGGGGTCGGTGCGGTCGATACTCAGACCGATTTTGACCGCACTGCAGGCGCGCTTGCGGTGCCTGAGCCTGAGCTCTGTGAGCGCCAGGTTGAGAAATACCCTGGGCTGTATGGTTTCCATCGATGCCGCTCGCCGGCACAGGTTCAGGCCGCTGATGTCGCCACTGTACACCTCGCACAGTCCCTGGTAGGAGAGGTACAGGTGCAGGTAGACATCGTCGTGCCCGCATTTGCGCTCGGCCTCGGCAAAATGCCGCGCCGCGGCTTTCCACTGCTTCTTGCGATAAAGGGCGATGCCCAGGTCGTATTCCTCGCGCGCGGCGCGCACGCGGTCCCCGGGAGCCGGATAGTGTGATCCAGTCATGGTCGTGTCCCCAAAAATGGTATTTCCGTGGCGGTCCATTCGCCGATTTGTGATTCCCTGTGCACCACTGTCCCGTGGCTGCTTGGATTAATCTTGGACCATTTTCCGGTAAAACGCCAGTAAATTGGCGGTCGAAGCGTCGTGGGCATCACCTACGCTACCACTATCCATTTCTTTTTGAATGACTTTTGCCAACTGCTTGCCGAGTTCCACACCCCACTGATCGAAGGAATTGATGCCCCAGATAATGCCCTGGACGAAGATCTTGTGCTCGTACAGCGCCACCAGCATGCCCAGCATGTAGGGGGTGAGTTTCGGGTAGAGCAGGGAATTGCTCGGCCGGTTGCCGGGGAACACCTTGTGCGGCAGCAACGCCGCCAGCGCCTGGTCCGACAGGCCGTCCGCTGCCAGCTCGGTGCGCGCCTCGTCCGCGGTCTTGCCGCGCATCAGCGCTTCGGTCTGGGCGATATAGTTGGTGAACAGGATGCGCTGCTGGTCCTTCAGTTGGTGGTGGGCGTTGGCCGCGGCGAGGAAGTCGCAGGGAATGAGGCGCGTGCCCTGGTGGATCAGCTGGTAGAAGGCGTGCTGGCCGTTGGTACCTGGCTCGCCCCAGATGACGGGGCCGGTGGTGTAGTCGACGGCCTGGCCGTCGCGGTCGACGCGCTTGCCGTTGCTCTCCATGTCGCCCTGCTGCAGATACGCGGGCAGGCGGTGCAGGTGCTGGTCGTAGGGCAGCACGGCGTGGGTCTCGGCACCGAAGAAGTTGTGGTACCAGATACCCAGCAGCGCCATCACCATCGGCAGGTTGTGCCGCGCCTCGGTGTTGAGAAAATGCTGGTCCATGGCGTGTGCGCCCGCCAGCAGGTTTTCGAACTGGTCCATGCCGATGTACAGCGCGATCGACAGGCCGATGGACGACCACAGGGAGTAGCGTCCGCCGACCCAGTCCCAGAACTCGAACATGTTCGCGGTATCGATGCCGAACTCCCGCACTTTATCGCTGTTGGTCGACATGGCGACGAAATGCTTCGCCACCGCCGCGTCGTCTTTGGCAGCCAACAGCAGCCAGCGGCGCGCCTGGTGCGCATTGGCCAGGGTTTCCTGGGTGGTGAAGGTCTTCGAAGCCACCAGAAACAGGGTGGTTTCCGGTTCCAGACCTGCGAGCGTGTCCGAAATCTGGCTGCCATCGACGTTGGAAACAAAGTGCACATTCAGGGGGCCTGCACAGGGCACCAGCGCCTCGGTCACCATAACCGGTCCGAGGTCCGAGCCGCCGATGCCGATATTCACCACGTCGGTAATGCGTTTACCCGTGTAGCCCGTCCAGTCGCCGCCGCGGACCTGTTCGCTGAACGTGCGCATCCGCGCCAGCACCGCGTTGACCACGGGCATGACGTCCTCGCCATCCACCATGACCGGTGTGTTGCTGCGATTGCGCAGCGCGGTGTGCAGCACGGCACGCTGCTCGGTGAAATTGATTTTCTCGCCGTTGAACATGCGCCGCGCCCAGTCTTTCACCTCGCACTCGGCGGCGAGCTCGAACAGCAGCGCCATGGTCTGCTCGGTGATGCGGTTCTTGGAGTAGTCCAGCAACAGGTCGCCGCACTGCAGCGAAAATCGGTCGAAACGTTGCGGGTCACTGGCGAACAGGTCGCGCATATGCAGGTCCCTGACCTGCGCGAAATGCTTCTGGAGTTTTTTCCAGGCTTCAGTCTGGGTCGGTTTCATCGTAGTTTGCCATGCTTCGGTCTGGCTGCGTATCGTCTTCAAGCGTATTCCGCCAGCGGTGATCCTGGCGCACGAACAGCCGTTCGGCCTCTTTCGGACCCCAGCTGCCGGCCGGGTAAGTGTGAATGAAATCGCGCTCTATGGACCACACCTTCAGCACCGGGTCGACCACCCGCCAGGCCCAGCTGACCTCATCGTAGCGCAGAAACAGCGAGTGGTCGCCGTCGACCACGTCGAGCAGCAGCGCTTCATAGGCATCCAGCTGCTCGGCGATACCGCAGTAGCTCGCGTCCAGCCGGGTAGTCTCGGCGCGCAATTCCAGCCCCTGCTGCTTGACCTGCATTTCCAGGCGTATACAGTCGTGCGGCTGCAGGTTCATGAGTATCCAGTTGGGTTTCAGCTGGTCGATCTGGGTCTCGCGAAACAGCTGCTGCGGCGGGTGCTTGAAGCGAATCGACACCATGGAATTGCCCTGCTTCATGCGCTTGCCGGTACGCAGATAGAACGGCACGTTGCGCCAGCGCCAGTTGTCGATGAACAGTTTGAGCGCCGCGTAGGTTTCGGTGACGCTGTTCTCCGGCACGTCCGGTTCGTCGAGATAGGCATGCACCTTCTCACCGTCGACGCGGCCGGCGGCATACTGGGCGCGGAAGGCATGGGCGTTGACCGCGCTCTGGTGAATCGGACGGATGGAGCGCAGCACCTTGACCTTCTCATCGCGCAGCGATTCGGCATCGAGGTTGGCCGGCGGCTCCATGGCCACCAGTGTCAGCAACTGCAGCAGGTGACTCTGCAGCATGTCGCGCAAGGCGCCGGAGCTGTCGTAGTAACCCGCCCTGCCCTCGGTGCCGAGCGACTCGGAATGGGTGATCTGCACGTGGTCGATGTAGTTGCGGTTCCACAGTGGTTCGAGCATCAGGTTGGCAAAGCGGAACACCAGCACGTTCTGCACGGTGCCCTTGCCCAGGTAGTGGTCGATACGGAAGATCTGGGTTTCCTGAAAATCCTGGTTGAGCCGGCGGTTGAGGCTTTCGGCGCTCTCCAGGTCGTAACCGAAAGGCTTTTCAATGACCAGCCGGCGCCAGCCTGCGTCCTCATCGCTCAGCCCCACCATGCCGAGCTGGCGACTGACACGGCCGAAGCTCGCCGGGCTGATCGCCATGTAGAAAATCATGTTGGACGGGAAGCCGGCATTGCCCACC
>JASFNS010000358.1:0-3336 GCA_050116915.1 Thiogranum sp.
CGGGATGAGAACCTTGAGGTTCGACAAATCCGCGCAGCGGATTTGAACGGCGAAGCCGGCCCCGTAGGGGTGAGGGACGTAAGTCCCGAATAATCCTGCCGCCCCAGCCATAGTTTGGAAAGGCTGCGTTGTCACCGGCTTGGAGAAAACCGCCGGTATTGACAAGGCGGCGGGATGAGAACCTTGAGGTTCGACAAATCCGCGCAGCGGATTTGAACGGCGAAGCCGGCCCCGTAGGGGTGAGGGACGTAAGTCCCGAATAATCCTGCCGCCCCAGCCATAGTTTGGAAAGGCTGCATTGTCACCGGCTTGGAGAAAACCGCCGGTATTGACAAGGCGGCGGGATGAGAACCTTGAGGTTCGACAAATCCGCGCAGCGGATTTGAACGGCGAAGCCGGCCCCGTAGGGGTGAGGGACGTAAGTCCCGAATAATCCTGCCGCCCCAGCCATAGTGAAGTGAGGCATTCAGGTGGGAGAACTATGAGAGGCATTCCCTCATCAGACGCAGACAATCGCCTGATGGTGTTTTCCGGCAATGCCAATCCGGCGTTGGCGCAGTCGATCGCCGACCACCTTCGCCTGAACATGGGCAAGGCCATCGTCAGCGAATTCAGCGACGGCGAGATCATGGTCGAGATCATGGAGAACGTGCGCGGCCGTGACGTGTTCGTGGTGCAGCCGACCTGTGCGCCCACCAACAACAATCTGATGGAATTGCTGGTTATGGTCGATGCGCTGAAGCGTGCATCGGCGGCACGCGTGACCACGGTTATCCCGTACTTCGGCTATGCTCGGCAGGATCGTCGTCCGCGTTCGGCGCGTGTGCCGATCACCGCCAAAGTGGTGGCGAAGATGATCGGCGACGTGGGCGCTCACCGCGTGCTCACCGTGGATCTGCACTCGGAACAGATTCAGGGATTTTTTGACGTGCCGGTGGACAACGTCTATGCATCGCCGATCCTGCTGGGCGACGTGTGGCGGCAGAAGTATCCGAACCTGATGGTGGTCTCGCCCGACGTCGGTGGCGTGGTCAGGGCTCGGGCGTTGGCCAAACGTCTGGACGATGCGGATCTGGCGATTATCGACAAGCGCCGCCCGAAGGCCAACGTGGCGAAGGTCATGCATATCATCGGTGAGGTCGAAGGCCGTAGCTGCGTGCTGGTCGATGACCTGGTGGATACCGCCGGCACCCTGTGCCAGGCGGCCAAGGCGCTTAAGGAGCACGGTGCCGAGAAAGTTGTGGCGTACTGTACGCACCCGGTGCTGTCGGGTAATGCCATCAGCAACATCAGCAATTCGCACCTCGATGAGCTGGTGGTGACGGACACCATACCGCTGCGCCCCGATGCCCGGGCCTGCGCGCGCATCCGTCAGCTGAGCATCGCTGAAATGCTGGCTGAAGCGATCCGTCGCATCAGCAACGAGGAATCCGTCAGTACCATGTTTATGGACTGACAAAGGTCTTCTGCCCCGGTGGCAGAAGCTGGTTCGCGCCCCTGGTCGCGGGGGAGCGATTAACTCAAGTGGAGACAGTTGTGATGTCTATTTTTGAAATCGAAGCTGAGTCACGCTCAGACATGGGGAAAGGTGCGAGCCGCCGCCTGCGTCGTGACGGCAAGGTGCCGGCCATCATGTACGGCGGTGATGAAAACCCGCAGTCGATCAGCCTGTTGCACAGTGAAGTTCTCAAGCGCCTCGACCACGAGGCATTCTACTCGCATATTCTGACCGTCAATGTCGACGGCAAAGCCAGCAAGGCGGTGCTGCGTGATATGCAGCGCCACCCGTCCAAGCCGGTCATCATGCACATGGACTTTCAGCGCGTCGACGAGAACAAGCCGATCCGCGTGCACGTGCCGCTGCACTTTATCGGTGAGGATGTGGCGCCCGGCGTGAAAGCCGGTGGCATGGTGTCGCACGAACTGATCGAAGTCGAAATGGAGGTGCTGCCGCACAACCTGCCGGAGTTCATCGAAGTCGATATCTCCGGTCTGCATGTCGGCGACTCGCTGCACCTGACCGATCTGAACCTGCCGGAAAGCGGCAGTCTGGTCGAGCTGGCGCGCGGGGAAGGCCACGACCAGCCGGTGGTGTCGATACACGCCCGCCGCGGCGGGGGTGATGAGACCGAAGAGGCGGGCGAAGAAGCGCCTGAAGGCGAGAGCTGACAGACGGGTCGGTGCCCGCAATCCAGCTGATCGTCGGACTGGGGAATCCCGGCGCCGAGTACGAACCAACCCGGCATAACGCCGGGTTTTGGTTTGTGGACGAGCTGGCGCGCCGCTGTCAGCAGGGATTTCGCATGGAAGCGCGTTTCCACAGCGAGACAGCGCGTTGTGTGCTCCAAGGCCGGGAGTGCCGGCTGCAGAAGCCGCAGACCTTCATGAATCGCAGCGGCCAGGCGGTGCGCGCCCTGATGCAGTTTTTCCGCATCCCGGTTGAGGAGATTCTCGTGGTGCACGATGAACTCGACCTGCCCGCCGGGACGATAAGGTTGAAGAAGGGTGGTGGGCACGGCGGTCATAACGGCCTGCGCGATCTCATCAGTCAGCTGGGCAGCAAGGATTTTCATCGCCTGCGCGTCGGTATCGACCATCCCGGCCACAAGGATCAGGTGGTGGACTACGTGCTGAAAAAACCCGGCAAGCAGGAGCGGCGCCTGATCGATGAGGCCATTGATGCCGCTCTTGAGGTCATGCCTGCGGTCATTGACGGACACCTGGACAAGGCCATGCACCAGCTGCACAGCCCTAACAAGTAGATGAATAATCATGGGATTTAAATGTGGAATCGTCGGTCTGCCGAATGTCGGTAAGTCGACGCTGTTTAATGCGTTGACCCGGGCGGGGATACAGGCGGAAAACTATCCTTTCTGTACCATAGATCCGAACGTTGGTGTGGTGCCGGTGCCCGATCCCCGCCAGGATAAACTGGCCGAAATCGTCAAACCGGAGAAGGTGATTCCCACTGCCATGGAATTCGTCGATATCGCCGGACTGGTAGCCGGGGCATCCAAGGGCGAGGGACTGGGCAACAAGTTTCTGGCGAATATCCGCGAAACCGACGCCATTGTGCACGTGGTGCGCTGTTTCGAAGACGACAATGTGGTGCACGTCGTCGGTAAGGTCGATCCGCTGTCCGACATCGAAGTGATCAACACCGAGTTGGCGCTGGCCGACCTGGAAACCGTCGAAAAAGCGATATTGCGTACCGCCAAGGTGGCAAAAAGCGGCGACAAGGACGCCAGGCTCAGGCTGGCGGTGCTGGAGCAGGTCAGAGCCGGCCTTGACGAGGGCAAGCTGGTGCGCGCCCTGCCGCTGGACAATGACCAGCGC
>JASFNS010000359.1:0-3333 GCA_050116915.1 Thiogranum sp.
CACCCAGGCTTCTCTTGATTCGCCGCGCGCCAGATCGTCCAGCGCACTCACGCCCCAGGAGATCTCGAGGTTGTGGCAGCCGCCGCAGCGAAAACTGCAGCCGTAACTGCCCACCGACATGACCCGTGTACCGGGCCGATAGTGACGCACCGGCTTGTCCTCAATCGCGTCGACATCGATGGACGAGAGAATACCGTAGGACAGGTTGTACAAGGTGCCGTTACGGTTGACATGGGCCTGGCAAAAACCCCGCTGGCCGTGGCCGATTTTGCAGCGCCACAGACAGAGGTGACAGCGGGTGGTCCCGTTATCGAGTTTTTCCTGCAGGCGGGTTTCGACCAGTTGATAGCGTTGCGGTGCTGACATGAGAGTGCCGACAGTGAGTTTGTCAGCCAAGTATAGGCCTTTTAGTCCCGCACTTCCCCCCGTTGCGGGCAGGGTTACTGGCGGTTGCGAGTCGTCTGCATGGCGGCGTGCACCGCGTTGGCCACGGCGATGAGCCGCGACGCCGGTTGTTCGCCGATAACGGCATAACCCATTGCCCGGTCGATCCAGTAGAACACGTGCAGACTGTCCTCCTCCCGATACTGCAAACCGGTAAAGCCGTCCTGGCGCCCGATACGCCGCACGTAGACCGTCAGTCTCCGCCCCTCGCCGTCTTCATACATAAACTGGGCCGCCATGCGGTCGGTGGAGGGCAGCAGCCGGCCGCCGACAAAGGTCAGGGCCTCGGTGGACAAATCCGGCGCTCGCAGTTCGGTGTGCATGCGCAGCGACACCCAACGGTTGAGCAACGCCTGGTCGACGGCCGGTATTTCCACGGGATAGCGGGTGTCCGTCGAGTAAACCTGGTGAGCGAACGCCGCGGGCTGCACCAGGTCGGCGATTTCCCGGGCCGGCGACGCGCTATGGGTCCAGCCCTTAAGCGTCCAGCCCAGCGCGCCGGACACCAGCACCAGGGCCGATATCAGGGCGGCCCGTGCAAACGCTTGCGCGTACCGGGCCGGCGGACCCGCCGGCACCTCGACCGGCTCGGTCAGCAGGGGGTCGAAGCGCTCGTGCAGCCTGTCACGAAGCATCTGGTAGTCACGCACGCGTTCGGCCGCCGACGGATGTGCCGCCAGCCAGGCCTCCACTTCGACACGGCGCTGTTCGCCCAGCTCACCGTCGACGTAGGCGTGCAACTCCTGGTCCGGGACCGGTGTCACTGCGTCGTTCATTTCACACTCCTGATGCGCGCCACCCGTGTTTGCGGCCTGTCATTGCACCAGACGCGCATGCGTTCGCGCGCGCGGTGCAACCGGGACATCACTGTACCGGTCTTGATCCCCAGCACCCTGGCGGTTTGCCGGTAAGTCAGGCCTTCAAGACTCACCAACAGCAGCACGGCGCGCAGATCTTCCGGCAACAGCATCAGACCTGCGGCGATATCCTGCAAATCGGCGTACTGGTCGGCACGCGACGTTGCCCGCGCCTCCGGCACGCCGTCGGCTTCGAGAGACAGGGCATCCGGCCGCTTCCGTGCCCGCCGGCACTCGTTGACGTACTGGTTGTGCATAATGGTGAACAGCCAGGCGCGCATATCCGAGCCGTGCCGCCACAGGCCCAGCCTGCCGAGCGCGCGCGCCAGCGTCTCCTGCAAGAGATCCTCGGCGCGTTCGGCGTCCTTCAGCAAGGCCCGGGCGTAACGCCGCAAGCGCGGAATGTGCTGCACCACCTGGTGTGCGTGCCGATTCATCAGCCGGTTGTCTTACCTTTCTCCGCGGCCTTATTTAAACACGGTCGGGAACACCGCGGGCCGGGTAAAAACCCAGTTGTTGTCCTTAACCGGGGTATGGCAGCTGATGCACTCCTGGCTGAAACCGGCATCCTTGCCATAAGGTTTCTGCTCACTTCCAACCCAGCGCGCCCAGCCCCAGCCGGTGCCGTTATCCGCCCATTTTTTGGCATCCCTGAAAATGAACTCGGCGTGCACAAACTCATCGGGCACGATAGCGGTCTTCCAGGCCGGTTTCTCGGTCTCCTTCCACACCACCTTACCCAGCACCGCGCCATCCGGCCACGGGTTGGTCCGGCCCTCGCGGGCGGCCTTGATGGCGATGTCATTGCCGAGTATCGCGCGCACAGTGTGGTTGTCCACGCGGTGCGACATGGAGATCACCCGCCAGTTCGGGTAGTCGGCGGGAAACGCGATGCCGTTGGGCGCCGGCGGTACCGCGGAAGGCGCGGCCTGCGCCAGAGGGGAAAGCAACATTCCAACAAATAGCAGGCGGCTAGCAGGTTTCATTCAGATCCTCCGGGGTGGGGTTTGCCAACACTGGCACACAGGCAAACAATCCCGGCGGCGGATTATTCCCGTTTTTTCCTGGAAGCCGACAGCGGCGCTGCCACCGGCCCGGAACTGACGCTGCAGCAGGTACTGGCGCGGCGGGTGCCATCGGTGTTTATATTGACACATGGCGATTGAAATAGAACGCAAGTTCCTGGTCCGCGGTGACGGCTGGCGCGCCGGTGCCGAGGCGACCGTCTACAAACAGGGCTACCTCGCGGTAAACCCGGGCTGTTCGGTGAGGGTGCGTCTCGGGGGCGACCAGGCCTGGCTGACCATCAAGGGCGCCAGCAAGGGTCTTGCCCGCCAGGAATTCGAGTACCCGATCCCGCCCGGTGACGCAGAGGCCCTGCTCGGCCTGTGCCTGCCGGGCGTCATCAGCAAGACCCGCTACGTGCTGATGCGGGGCAAACACCGCTGGGAGATCGACGAATTTCACGGTGACAACGAAGGGCTGCTACTGGCCGAAATCGAGCTGGATCACGAAGACGAGGCATTCGACAAGCCGGACTGGCTCGGCGAGGAAGTCTCCGAGGATCCCCGCTACTACAACGCCGCCTTGAGTGCCAACCCCTATTGCCGCTGGGCCAACCGGAAATAGGCGCTCGCCGGCGACCGGTGTCAGGCGCCGGGCCGTCTGAGGTGGTTTTCCTGAAAATATCTCAGGGCCCGGCGAATCGACCCGAAAGCCAGCTGTTCGAATGGAATCGAGCCGGCATTTACCCAGCGTATGCCGGCGACATCGTCGGCAGGCTGCAGCGACGGCCGCTCATCCAGCTCGACAACATAGATCAAATCCACGGTTTTGTAGTCGATGCCGCCGTACGGATAGGTGTTCGGGAAAGACGCCATGTAGCGGGCGCCGATGCCCGTCAATCCCAGCTCTTCGCGCAGTTCCCGCGCCAACGCCGCTTCGGCCGTTTCATCGGTGTCCACAAAACCGCCGGGCAGGTCGAGTCTTCCCGCCTGCGGTTCCCGGGCACGCACAGCGAAGAGAATATCGT
>JASFNS010000360.1:0-3328 GCA_050116915.1 Thiogranum sp.
GTCGAGCTTGATTACGCGCGCAAGCGAGCGGAAGCCACCGCGGTCTTCCACGAGCGCCAGATCATCGAATGCAAGCGAGAATCCGCTCCTGTCGCCGTGCTCCGGCACCCGCACCTTGAGGATGTCGCCGACAATTTCAAGAATGCTCGAATACCGTGCCAGGCCCTGGGACACACGCTTGCCCTCATATGGATTGCTTACCAGCAAAACAACCGCAATGCTTAGCGAAAGAATAACCCAGACATTTCGCGAGAAGCCAGCGTGAACGGCTGCTACAGGCTCACACCTCCGAATAAATCACGGAATCCCGCGGCGTCGCCGTTGCCAGAAAGCGCTACTCGCCGCCTGTGTAACAGGCGAAGGAAGCTTGCGAAGTTTTGGAAAGAATGCAGTCTAGCTAAAATAGACCTAATTTAGACCGCTATACGATCTCCGGGTTTTTCAAGACAATAGGCCAGTTGCGCCTTGCCCGGAGTTGGGCGAACAGGGGATCAAACCCCATCACCAGACCCGTGGATGACGGTTGTCCACCCGGGATCTCTTGTCACAACAGCCGGGCGTTCGCCCGTTCGCACGTCTGCGCTGACTCCGAAGGGTGCGCGGGACTCTCCGCTTTGTGTCCCCATTGGTGAAGGGCTGCAATGCGTTCGCGGTCAAGCTTTGCGAAATAGATGTCCTCGGCCGCCTTTTCTGCAAGTCTGAGCTGCTCCAGAAAATTACTCATGAGCGTTCTCCGTCTTAAATAGGCTCGTATATTAGTATACGCTTAAATACTGTTTAATCTAACCCTCGATATGAATATTTCGTTAAGATTGGGTGCGACATATCATCGCAAATATTTATAAATACATGAAAAATAAGGGGCCAGGAAGGTCTTATCTGGCTCGGCGCAAGAGGCTGGGCGTTCTCCGAAAAGGTCGAGAACCGTTTCGCGGTCACGAGGGGGGTTTCGTCACTGGGAACTTCGGCTGCAGACAAACAGGCCCCACCTGCAGCCGGGTCCAGTGGCCTCGTCCGGGTACCGGGATACCCATGCGCTGGCAGAGCTTTGCTGATTCTCTGTCCGCCAGCCCATACCGTTGCCCGGCTTTGGCCAGGGCCTGATCAACGGTTCCGATGCGTGGTTCGGGCATAGTCGCAGGCTCCGGGTGCATGCCTGCCATAGCCACCGCGCCAGCGGCAAACGCGATGACGATCAGGCACTGATGGAAAACCCGAGCAAGCGTCGTCGCGTACCCGTAGCGCAGGCGACCCGGAATACGCGCAGCTCTCGGCACGGATTGAACATCGCGCCGGCGAGGTGGTACCGTTCGGGCCCGATGAATCCGGTGCGCATTTTCCGTCATATCACCTGCGAAACGCCGGGCTACCTAGGCGAGTTGCTGGAGCGTTGCGGCTGCCCGTACGAGGTGGTCTGTGTAGATCAGGGTGTCGAGATGCCGCGCGACCTCGACGGGGTGGCGGGCTTGGTGTTCATGGGTGGCCCTGGCAATGTCAACGAGCCGCCCGAGTGGATGCTAGAGGAGCTGGCGCTGATCCGCGCGGCGGCCGACCGCGGGATTCCGGTGCTGGGCATTTGCCTGGGGGCACAAATGATCAGCAAAGCGTACGGTGGCACGGTGATGCCAGCCGCCACGCTCGAAGTCGGGTGGCACACGGTCGAATGGCTCGAAGATTCGAAGCCGGCACAGCGCTGGTTCGGCGGTCTGCCGCGTCACTTCGAGGTGTTCCAGTGGCATGCGCACACCTGGTCGCCACCGCCAGGCGCGGTGGTATTGGCACGCTCAGCGTGCGTCGAACAGCAGGCGTTCGCAATCGACAATTGCCTTGCCCTGCAATTTCATCTCGAAATCACGCCCGACTCGATCCGCGGCATCGTGGAGAAATACCCCGGTGATCTGGAGCCCGTATCCGACTGCGTGCAGGGCGCTGCGGCCTTGCTCGCGGACCTCGAGGCGCGCAGCCGCAAGCTTCACCGCGTGGCCAAGGTGGTATTCGGGCGCTGGCTGAAAAGGTGTATGGCTCCCTAGTTGAGCCGGGCGACCCGCTGTTCGATGTCTTGCAAACGACGGTATTACGCCGGGTCGGAGGTCAACCTTTGCTAATCGCCTGTCCGATAGCCCGTACCATCGCGCGACTTTTGTCATCGGTTCTGCCCAGACTCCGGCATAAAGCGCCTCCCGAGTCAGCTCGGTGCGCGGCTCTTCGCTGTAACGCTTGCCCTTCATGTCGAGCCCCCTCCGGTCAATTTAACGGGAAATCTCTCACTTGTCCTGGCTACCCTGACGGGGGAAAGGTCAATACGCACAAACCCGGCACAGTTAGGGACAACCTGCGCCGGATCGAGAAATTTGATGGATTGGGATATTCGGAAATACTTAACTGATGTTTAAAGCACATAACGTTGCCCCGAGCTTAAGTATACTGTGTTACGATTGTTGGCCGCCTGCCATAACCAGCATTCCAGTGCTGAAGCATGCGGGCCAAATGTTAGCGCGGCTGGATTCTTACCCGCCTCGCCGAAGCTACAAACGGAGGAAGATGATGCAAATCGTGACCGCGGACAACGGAGACAGCGATACGATTAATATCCGTACAGGTGAAAGCCTGGATTTCAGCACCTGCGGAATGGTCACTCATGTGTGCAATCTGGCCAAGCATCCCCAAATACGCTATGTCGTGATTGACCTTGGGAATACAAAGCACATCAGGGATTCGGGCCTGGCCATGCTGATCTTGTTGCGCCAACGAATCCGAAAACTGGTCTGGCAGATCACGATTGTCAACTGCAAACCTGAACTCAAAAACCGACTGTCCGTTAGCTCTTTAACAACGGCATTCCAATTCGCCTAGTGCCAGAGGCCGCATTGCACTCGCACTGGACGACACCCAAGAAACGACGGCCGGCAGGACGAACCTTACCGGCCTGTACGTCGTCAAACCAGTTTGACCTGCTCCCCGATTTGACTACCACTACGATCTTGGTAACGTCCGCGCCTGAACAACAATTCGCCATGCACAGGAAACGCCAAGTGGACTACACTTAACTCTAAGTCACTTCTCAGCCTTCCTTCCCATTCCTACCTGCAACATCCCCTGGCCGAATTTCTCTGTCACGGCGTCGATCGTCTTCAGCAGTCGCTGGTTGTCTTGCCGCGGTTCGGGTTTGTCGAACAGGTCCGCCTGGGCCGGCTGATTCTGTTCCCAGCAACTGAGGCCAACGCCGACGAGCCGGACCGGTTTCTTCGGCAGGTTACCATGCTGAAACAGCCGCCAGGCGGTCTTGAGGATGTCGCGTTCGTCATTGGTGGATGCTTCGCGTTTATGC
>JASFNS010000361.1:0-3322 GCA_050116915.1 Thiogranum sp.
GCAGCAGCGCCAGTGTCCCGACGTGGCAGGTGTGTGTGGGAGGACGTCGCAGGGCAGCAGGCGCCCCACCCGGTAGCCGGCGGGGCACAATTGGTCCAGATCGCGGCGCAGGGTATCCGCGCTGCAGGACAGGCCGGATAGCGGCTGCCGGAACGCCGTGGTTGCGTACCACAGACCGTCGTCGGCGCGCTCGCGAAAACACGCCGGTTGATACCCCTGTACCGGTGTGCAGCAAGCCGGTATGCTCATACACCATGATCGAACCCGACCGCCTTGTCACCGCCAGCGCCGCCGCCGAGGACGAAGCGCTGGATCGCGCCATCCGTCCGAAAAAGCTGGCCGATTATGTGGGACAGCCCCAGGTTACGGAGCAGATGGAAGTGTTCATCGAGGCCGCGCGACGGCGCAAGGACGCCCTTGATCACGTGCTGATCTTCGGCCCGCCCGGACTGGGCAAGACCACCCTGGCGCACATTATCGCCAACGAAATGGGCGCCAACCTGCGCCACAGCGCCGGCCCGGTGCTGGAAAAGCAGGGTGACCTCGCGGCGCTGCTGACCAACCTGGAACCGCACGACGTCCTGTTCGTCGATGAAATCCACCGGCTCAGCCCGGTGGTCGAGGAGATCCTCTACCCGGCCATGGAGGACTACCAGCTGGATATCGTTATCGGCGAAGGGCCGGCGGCGCGTTCCATCAAGCTGGATCTGCCGCCCTTTACCCTGGTCGGCGCCACCACGCGCGCGGGTTTGCTGACCTCGCCGCTGCGCGACCGTTTCGGGATCGTCCAGCGCCTGGAGTTCTACAACGCCGCGGATCTCGCCCGCATCCTGAAGCGTTCGGCCTATATCCTGGGTATCGACATGGACGACGATGGCGCCAACGCCCTGGCGAGGCGTTCGCGCGGGACCCCGCGCATCGCCAACCGCCTGCTGCGGCGGGTGCGCGATTATGCCGAGATCAAGGCGCAGGGCGTTGTCACCGCGGAAGTCGTGGAACGCGCCATGGGCATGCTGGACGTCGACGACCAGGGGTTTGATGCGCAGGACCGCCGCTTGCTGCGTACCATTGTGGAAAAGTTCGACGGCGGCCCGGTGGGCGTCGACAACCTCGCGGCCGCCATCGGCGAAGAAAAGGGCACCATAGAAGACGTGCTCGAACCCTACCTGATTCAGCAGGGATTCATTATTCGTACGCCCCGGGGTCGCATGGCCACCAGGAACGCCTGGCTGCAGCTCGGGCGGTACGTTGCCGCTTATCGACGACTAGTCCGGCGCGTCTGCTGCGTCCGGCGTCCCGGTGTCGCCGGCAGAGCGGAGCAGGTCAGGCCACGCTGCCAAGCCAGAACGCCATGTTCTTCTCCAGGAACTCGTCATAGCGCATATAGTGCGAACCGTCGCAGGAGAAGGTCAGGCTGATCATGCCGTTGAAAATATTGATCGAAGCCGAGCGCAGGTAAATCACCTCATCGGCCAGCCGCAGTTCCCGCATGCCCTGCAGAATCGGCACGATAGCGGATTTCGGTATCAGCGCATCGGCCGGATAGGGGCGGCAGGGATAGACCAGGCAGATATCCGGGTCGGCCAGGGCTTCGTGATCCAGGATACGATAGCGGAAGGGGTCGTCCACGAACCAGGCGGTGGCCCGGCTGCTGGAAAAATGGATGACGCCCTGAAACATGCCGCGTTCGGTCAGCAGTTCTTCGAGTATGGAAAAGGCCTGATCCATGTTGCGATCCATAGGGCTCTCGGCGCGGGTCTGCTGGAAGACCGTGCTTCTTATTGAGGGGTCGCCCTTGATCTGCCGCCAGTGCCCCGGCTCTTCGTAATGGGCGGCGGTGACCGGCAGGTTACGCAAATCGAAATCCGCGCCGAGATAGCCGAGGGGCTTGTTGTTCTGCGATCGGATCACGTGCAGCGCGGTCAGCGACGGGCGGTGCGCGAGCTGGCTGATATAGGCGTCGGACAGCAGAAAGCCCCAGGCGGGCACCGCTTCCCGCATATACGGTCTCTGTGAGCGATCGCGACCGAAATGCCCGGGCAGCAGTCCGTCGCGGCTTATGTTGTCGCAGACCTGGACGCCGTTCAGGTCGAGCACGTAGAGATACGTGCAATGCGGAATATCGGCGAACCCTGTCAGCAATATCTGGTTGAGGTTTTCCCGGTCGCACCAGGCCGCTACGCACTGCGCCGCGAGCTGCGCCAACGGCTGGTGCAGCAGGTTGGCGAGTTCTTCGCGCTGGCGGTAGATCGTTTCCTGCCAGGTATCGGCCATCATGGACTCCAGATACCCCGGGTGATCTGCCCGGGAGTGGTTGCAGGTGTCGTTAACACGGCTTTCACGCGAGGTTCCGTTGCGCTGACGACGGCCGGCCGAGGTAGCCCGGTTGAGGGCGTGCACCAGTGGGCCGGGCGCCGTTCGCGGCGTAGCTTAATTGCTGGTGTCTGTGACGGTCAACACCGCCTTCGGGCGTGACAGACCAAGCTGGTGTATGACGCGCATGGCAGTTGCGTGATGGGATGTGAGTTTCCCGCCGTAGATCGTCACCAGGTTGGGCAGACGGGCGTCGCGGTGCAGCAGCGTATCGCGCGAGCGGTGAAACGGGTCGCCCTCGCGGGCCGGTAGCACGCGCAGGCCCGCAAACGAGTCGATGACGTCTGCGCGCGCGATCGGCTTTTCGAAGTAGTGATTGCGTGTCTGGATCAGATACTCGATTTCCGATTCCAGCGGGGTGACCTGCGCCGGGTCGCCGCTATAGGGTGTTTCCGTGGTGCCGATCATCGTCATGCCCTGCCAGGGCATGACGAACACCGCGCGCTGATCCAGTGGCGATTCGAGGTAGTAAATGCCGCGCTGCAGCGTGCCCGGCACGATAATGTGCGTTCCCTGGACCAGTTCGATGTCCAGGGACGAAACCGCGGGGGTAATCGCCTGCAACACCCGGTTGGCCCACGGGCCGGCGGCGTTGACGATGGCCTTTGCGTTGACGGTATCCATGCCGTCAGCGGTTTCGAATACGATGTTGCAACCCGCCGCATCGCAAAGCGCGGACGTGAAGGTCGCTCCGTAGCAGACGCGCGTCCCGCGGGATTCGGCGTTGCCGATAATGCGTTCGGTCAGGCGTTTGTCATCGGTCTGTGCGTCCCAGTAACGAAACACGGCTGTAAGCCCGTGCGTTGTCAAACCATCCAGCCCCGGCCAGTCTTTCCGGGCAATGCGCCGGAAGCCTCCGCCACCCAGCAGGGTGTACAGGCCGAGCCCCGCGGCGATGGTCCAGGCGCTGCGTCGGCCCTGGCGGAAAACGGGAATATGGAAGGGTGCC
>JASFNS010000362.1:0-3315 GCA_050116915.1 Thiogranum sp.
CGATACTGGTGACCTTTCCCGCCCGCTGGTCGGGCGCGCGGCGGCATTTGCGGACATCGACGCTGACGGGGATCTCGATCTGCTGATCAGTCAGAACGGACGTCCGGCGGTGCTGTTGCGTAACGACCAGCAGCTGGGCCATCACTGGCTGCGTCTGAAACTGGTGGGCAAGGCGCCCAACCGCGATGCCATCGGCGCCAGTGTGGCCCTGGCCGCGGGTGGCGTCACCCAGTATCGCACCGTGATGCCCAGCCGTTCTTATCTGTCCCAGGTGGAGTTGCCGGTTACCTTCGGGCTGGGCGACAGTGCGACAGTGGACAAGCTCAGCATCACCTGGCCGGATGGTGCCACCCAGACGCTGGCGCCGCAGCACGTTGACACGACGTTGACCATCACCCAACCGGAAACCGGCGGGTGAGGGCGGAGCGCCTGTTGCGTTGCGCGTCGCGACGCGGTGTAGTCCGCTGGCTTGCACTCTTATCCGGTGTTGTCATCCTCGGCCTGCCCTTGCGGGTCTCGGCCGATGCCGTGGCGCAACTGCCCTCGGCGTGGACCGGCACACTCACCCCGGTGCCCGAGTCCGACATCTCCGGTGCCGAACGGGTCGCCCAGGAATCGATTACCGAGACCCGCGAGCGGCTCGCGGAGCTGCTCGACGCGGCCAATACCGACGCGGCCAATACCGACGCGGCCAATCTCGCCGTCGGTTACGGAAAACTCGCCGCGCTTTACCAGCTCGCCGACATCGACCGTGCTGCCGCGCTGTGCTGGGAGAACGCGCGCAGGCTGCAGCCGGATGAATTCCGCTGGAGTTATTACGCCGGTTACCTGGCGCTTACCCAGGGACAGACGGATACCGCACTGTCTCGCCTGCAACGCGCGCAGGAGCTCAAGCCCGACTACGCACCGTTGAACCTGCGCCTGGGACAGCTCTGGCTCGACACCGACCAGCTGGACAAGGCCCAAGCCGCACTGCAGACCGCGGCTTCGGAACCCGGTCTGCGTGCTGCGGCATTGTTCTACCTGGGGCAGGTCGATCTGCTCAAACGCGACTATCGGGCTGCGGTCAGTCACATGACAGAGGCACTGAAAATTGATCCCCAGGCCAGCGGCGTCCATTACCCCCTCGCCCAGGCGTATCGACACCTCGGCGAAGAGCGGCTCGCGCGCGAACACCTGGCCCGTTTCAAAGCAAAACGTCCCGACGCCGATGATCCCCTGCTGGCGGAATTGGATAATGTACTGCAAACCTCGCGCAAGGTTTTCGCGCGAGGCCTGAAAGCCATCGTGGAGCGCGACTACCAGGCCGCGATCGAGCAGTTTGAAAAAGGCCTGGCGGTCGATCCGGAAAATCTCGCGGCACGCGTCAGTTATGCCCGTGCGCTGTATCTCGGCGGACAGGCCGGTGCGGCCGAAAGGCAGCTCAACCAGGTGCTCGGCCGCGATGAGCAGCAGGTACTGGCAACCTTTCTGCTCGCTGTTCTGCACGAGGCCCAGGGCAACACCGAGCAGGCGGCTGCCCTGTACCGCCAGGTCCTGGCACTCGATCCGAAACATGAAGGTGCCCATTTCTATCTGGGCAACCTGCTGTTCCACGCAGGGACCTACCGGGAAGCCGCGCAGCAGTACCGGGCCGCGCTGGCGACCAACAAGGACATACCACCGGCGCGACTGCTGGAACTGGTCGCACGACACCGTGCCGGCGAGACGGACGCGGAAATTGCCACTGAACTGGAGAGACGGATCAAGGCCTGGCCGGACCAGCCCGAGCTTAAATACGCGCTGGCGCGACTGCGTGCGCTGAGCAAGGATCCCACTGTTCGCGACAGTGTGGCCGCGCTGACGCTCGCCAATGCGCTGACCTCCAGCCAGCCTTCGCCATTCAATATAGCCGTGCTTGCCCTGGCCGCCGCCGGTAACGGGCAATTTGATGAGGCCGCCCGTGTACAACGGCAGCTGATTGATATGTTTGGCTGGATGGCTCCGGAGCAGGAGTTGGCGTCGCTAAAGAAAACACTGGCCGCCTACAAGCAGGGGATCATGCCGCAGCAGGCGGTCTGGCCGGAGGACGATCCCGTGCTGACTCCCGTGCCGCTGGACCCTGCCGGGCCTTTCAGGGACTACCCTGCAGCGGTTCCGTTTTAAATCGGCGGTAAGAACGATCATGCCCGCGAAACGGGGGGCGGAGCCCGGCGGTTCAATTTATTGCCGGCAGGGACAGCGCGCGGTACGCCCCGTCCCCGCCGGTTGCTTGCAGAGTGGCCTTACTTCGCCATCTCCTTGCTGGTTGACGGTTCTGCCGGCTGTACCGGCGCCACGGTTTGTGGGTAGCCCCAGCCATAAGCGGGATAGCCCCAGCCATAACCGGGATAGCCCCAGCCGTAACCGGGATAGCCGCCCCAGCCGTAACCGGGATAGCCACCCCAGCCGTAACCGGGATAGCCGCCCCAGCCGTAACCGGGATAGCCACCCCAGCCGTAACCGGGATAGCCATACCAGGGGCCGCCACCCCAGGGACCATAATAACCGTCGCCCCAGCCGCTTCCCCACCATGCGCTCGCCGGCATGGCTGCAAGCGAGAGGATGGCTGCCAGTGCGACGCCACTTAACGTCATTACTGCTTTTTTCATCGCTGTTTTCCTCCTGACACTGAAAAGGGCGAAATGACACATTCATCTCAGCCCTTCTACTATTATAGTTATTTTCGAAGGTTTCTCACTTCGCAGCAGTGATCGGAACCACGCGCAATCGGCCTGTGTTTCCGAGAATACCGATACGGATCGCCTGCGCGGAATCCGGCCGTGCTTTTCGCCTTGACAGGTAAGCTAACGGTAAGCCACCGCATTCAAACAATCCGGCTTTCCCGCTACATATTTTTCAGGGACATGTGGGAACTAGCTAAAGTAGATTAACGTAAGGATTCCCTTGTCTGCCAGTTCGCGCAGCCCGGGCTGATCGAGATCAGTTTGCGGGGACATTCGCGCGCTTAACCTTTTACAGCGTTTTCGCAAAATCCGCCGGAGCTTGTCCTTCGCGCGGATTTTGCAGCGTGCGACAGTCGCGTGCCGCCATTCGCGGCCGGCTGGAACGCGAGTGTTTTCGGCTAACCGCCGGTTCTAACGGGGAAGCTTGGGTTCCGGTTTGACCGGTTTTTCGTTGACCTGGGGCATCACGATGATCGTCTTGGAATCACCGTGCCCCGGGTAGCGGCCCCAACCGTAGCCGGGGTAGCCGCCCCAACCGTAGCCGGGGTAGCCGCCCCAACCGTAGCCGGGGTAGCCGCCGCCGTACCACGGTCCCCCGTGCCAACGGTCG
>JASFNS010000363.1:0-3312 GCA_050116915.1 Thiogranum sp.
CGGCGTGGAATGCAAGGCGACATCAGATCGATAAGCCGATATAAGGAATACCCGACCGCCGGACCGATCCGGTGGTCCTGGGGGCTGCGCGCAGACGAGAGCACGGTAGCCGCGACGAAGAATCACTTGCAGGAAAGATACCGGATGTCAGAGTACTTTGATAACAAAGCCCGGGACTGGGATGCCGACGACATGGTCAAGCAGCTTTCATCGGCGATCGGGTCTGCGATACTGGAACAGGTACCACTTCACAACCAGATGGACGTGATGGACTTCGGTGCGGGTACCGGTTTGATCAGTTCCCGCGTCGCGCCTTTGGTCAACAGAATTGTCGCGGTGGATACCTCCGAGGCCATGTTGAATGAGCTCGTCTCCAAGCCGGAATTGCACGGCAAGGTGGAGGCCGTCTGTCGGGATATCACCGATAAACCCCTGGATGCCCGGTTTGACCTGATAATGAGCGCCATGGCGGTGCATCACGTGGAAGATACGCACAAACTCATCCAGCGCTTTGCCGAACACTTGAGGCCTGGAGCAACACTGGCGCTGGCGGACCTTGATACGGAAGATGGCAGTTTTCATCCCGACGAGGCTGCAGGCGTCTTTCATCATGGCTTCGAGCGTGATGATCTGCAGAGCATACTGGAGGCGCATGGCTTCGAGCATGTGCGTTTTATGACGGCGCATACGGTCACCAGGGAAGAAAAGGCATTCCCCGTATTTCTGGTTATCGCGACAAAAGGCAAGGGCAAACCGGATGCCGGTTCAGTGAGTTAATGGCGCGCCCGACAGGAGTCGAACCTGTGACCTTCGGCTTCGGAGGCCGACACTCTATCCAGCTGAGCTACGGGCGCGTATGCGGTGACGTCTACTTTCCCGCGGAGGCGGTGTGCCATTTGCGGACTGTCAGGGGGTACCCTGCGTCGCTCCGGTGCGGAATCAGTAGAACGGCGCCATTCTACGAGATACCGGGAATATTACCAGTGCCGGAGGCGGTTGCGTCGCGCAAGCGAGTCTTTACCGGCGACTGTCTGCGAGGGCCTCCCGGAACTCGCCGATGGCAAAGTCGAAGAAGGCCTCCAGGCCACACTTCAACTCGGGAGACAGCTTTATCAGCCTGGATCGCCGGTCGACGGGGTTGGCCACTTCGATCAGGTACCCCAGCTGGACCGCGCGATCCAGGTATTTCTTGGCGGTTTGCGGGCCGAGGTGCTTCATGCAGTGACAGGCCTCGGTTTTGGTCACCGGTTCGCCGCGCAGCCACAGCGCGGTAAACAGGTCGGAGTAGCTGAGGTCGTAAAAGTCCTGCTGGCGCAGAAAACTCAGCCAGTAGGCATCCATGCGTTTCAGGGCCTGGACAAAGCGGCTGCGTTCGTCGCCGCTGGCGCTCGGCTTATCCCTGGTGGCAGATGCAGCGCCCGATGGTTGTGCCATATGCGTTCCCGGTCGTGAAGGGGGCCCGCCTATTTAAGCATAAACTGCCCTGAACAATATGCTTAAAAATACTGTTAAATCCGGAATCATTATTGCATCACCCGTTTGGGCGCGTATCGGAACGCGATCCTTTGCCATGCACAGCAGGCACCAACCCGAAGGCCTGGTGCCGAGCGGCCTGGCCCTGGCGTATGCCGTAACTGCCGAGATTGCCGGCATTATTTTTGATAACCCCGGAGCACGCCACGGCAGCGCCCGTGGGCATTCTGCCGACACTGCACGGCTAGGTCATCGCTGCGTACCCGGTCCACGAATGTGCGCATGCGACCCCTTTTCGTGCACGTGCCCTGAGCCGGTGATTGGATGAGCCGATGGCCCGGATCGCCGGCGCATCAGCCGCCGACGGAGAGAAAATCGTCGCCGCCATCCGTTCCACGATGGCGGCAGCCCTACAGAAGGAAGGCTTCGCATGACCCAGGTGCTACGTTTCCGGCCGCTGCTGACCGGGATTCACCGCTACGAAAAGACACTCTCGACGCGCGGGCGCGGGCAGGGCGTGATGCTCGAGGCGCCGATCCTGGCCTACCTGATCGAGACATCGAACGGGCGCATTCTCTACGACGTTGGCTGTGACTACAGCAAGATTGCCGACCCCGGCAAACGCGAGCTTTACTACGAAAATGACGAGTTCCCGTTCGGACCGCCGGAAATGACCGAGGAGCAAAGGCTGCCGCGGCGGCTGGCGCAACTCGGCTTGCGGCCTGAGGACATCGACGTGGTGTTTGTCGGCCACCTGCACTTCGATCACGGCGGCGGGCTTTGCGACATGGCGCACGCCGATATTCATGTGCACGACCGGGAACTGGCGGCGGCCTGTGAGCAGGCTGACGCTGCCTATTTCGCCGACGATTTTGTCGGCGACTACCACTGGAAAATTCAGCGTGCCGAATACGATCTGGTGCCCGGCGTGCGCGCGGTGGAATCGCCCGGCCACACCGCGGGCCACATGTCGATGCTGATAGAACTGCCCAAGGGGCCGCCCATTCTGCTGGCCGGTGACGCGGCCGACCTGGTTGAAAACCTGGAAGACGAAGTGGCACCGGGCCTGTGCTGGCACGACCGCGAGGACATGGCGCTGGCGAGCATACGCAAGCTCAAGGTACTGGCCGCCGAAACCGGCGCCCGCCTGTGGCCAAACCACGATATGGCGTTTTACCGCCGCTGCCGGGCGTTTCCGGCGTTCTACGAATAATGACCGTTTCACTACCGGTGCTGGTGCTGTTCATCAGCTCCATAGGTTGGGGCCTGACGTGGCTGCCGCTGAAGTACCTGAATCAGCAGGGCATGCAGGGGCCGTCGCTGGTGTTCGTGGCATTCGGCGCGGCCGCGCTGGCGCTGTTGCCGGCGTTCGCCCGGCAGAAGCGACACTGGCTGGGCCAGTTGCGGTATCTGGGGCTTATCGCATTGTTTGGTGGCTTCGCCAACCTGTCATTCCAGATCGCGCTTTATCAGGGCGAGGTCATACGGGTCATGATCCTGTTCTATCTGTTGCCGGTATGGAGTGTACTGGGCGGCCGCCTGTTTCTGGGCGAACGCATCGATGGCTTGCGCCTGGTGACGGTCAGCGCCGCCCTGCTGGGCGCTTTCCTGATCCTGGGTGGCGGCGCCATGTTCGATACCCGTGGCAGCTGGGTGGACCTGCTGGCAATCACCTCCGGTATGGCGTTCGCCATGAACAATATTGTTTTCCGTGCCACCCAGTCGCTGCCGGTCACCAGCAAGGTCACTGCGGTGTTTGTCGGTTGCGCCGTCATGATGGGCGGCTATCTGCTGGTCGCCACACCGGCGCCGGCGGTTTACGGCTGGCCGGCACTGATG
>JASFNS010000364.1:0-3310 GCA_050116915.1 Thiogranum sp.
TGCGGGCGATTGCGCGGTCTGTACTGCCGGCGTTGTATGCTGGTCATGTGGTTCGGCATCCGCTGTCGCGCCGGGTTTTACCGCGCGTTCGGAAAGCAGTACCAGAGGCTCCACGCCCGGCGGCACCGGGAGTGGCCGATACTGGGGAACTTGCGGCTCGGGCTGAGTGAGAATCCAGACAAACATGCCGACGTTCGCCAGCAACAGCAGCCAGGCTAGGTGTCGCACACCGCGGCCTCCATGGCGACCGGTTCTTCTTCCAGGACTTTCGGTTCGGTAGCGCTGGCAAAGGTCGCCAGCCCTTTGAGCACCAGATCAGGCTCATGAACCGGCTGACTGCTCAACAACTGCCTGATGCGCTTAGCGTCACCACCGGTGATGATCAGCCTGGTGGCGTTACCCAGTTCCGATTTCAGGTCGAGGAAAACCCGGTCGACCAGCGACACAGCGGCATACAGCACCCCGCCGGCCACGCCAACGTCGGTGCTGCTGCCCAGCAAGGCGATGTCACGGCTCTCGCCGTTGGGGATTTCGATACCGGGCGCACTGCTGACCAGGGATGCGGTCATCAAATCGATACCCGGCGCGATCAGGCCGCCCAGGTGGCGACCGTCGGCGGAGATGGCATCGACGGTAATCGCGGTGCCGCAGTCGATAATGACAGCCGGCCCGCTGAAGTGTGCATGCGCCGCCAGCAGGTTCGCCCAGCGGTCCGCGCCGAGGCGCGCCGGTTCCTTGTAGGCATTGACGACACCGCACAGGTCTTTGGTCGCATGCAGGAATTCAGGTGTAAGCTTCCAGCGCCGCTTCACCCAGGTGCGCACGGTTTTTTCATATTCGGACCCGGCGACATTGGACACCAGCACGCGCCCGGGTGGTTCCAGGTCTTTCCAGGCAGGCCGCGCGATATCCTTGAAAGCCCTGTCGCGACGCAACACAGGCTCACCCGGATGCAGGCCGTCGGCATCCTGCAGGGCCCATTTGATGCGCGCATTGCCTATGTCCACAAGCAGATTCATCAGGACAACCGGATGCTGACTTCGCCCGCATGATAGCTGCGGGTCACACCCTCATGCTCGATAAGCAGTGCACCACGGGCATCGATACCACGTGCCACGCCCCTGATCATCGGGGCATGCTCATGGTGTAATTCGACCGTTCTACCGGAAACCAGGTCCAGCCGCTCCCAATCCTTCCTGAATGCCGGTAATCCATGTTCATTAAACAAGTCCATTGTCCGGACCAGCCTCTCCGTAATCAAACCTGCCAGCCAATTTCGATCTATCCTCATTCCGGCCTGGGAAAGATCAGCCCAAGGCTGGTCGATCTCCCTGGCAGCGCGCGCAGACATCTTCAGGTTAATGCCGACGCCGATGACAACTTTGTAGGGGCCACCGCTTTCCCCGGCCAGGTCGAGCAGGATACCAGCAAGCTTACGCCCCTGGTAAAAAATATCGTTCGGCCATTTCAGTCCCGTGCCCGCCAGCCCGCACGCCTGCAGCGCGTCGGCAACCGCTATGGCGATAGCGAGACTCAAACCACCGGAACCCAGTGTCGCCTCGCTGACCTGCGCGGCCAGGGAAAGATACAGATTGGCCCCATATGGAGAGACCCAGCGACGTCCGCGCCGTCCGCGACCCGCGCTCTGCCACTCGGCGATGCAAACGCTGAACATTTCCCCCGGCAGCGCCGACTGGCTGCGCTTCAGGTAGTCGCTGGTTGAATCGATGTGGCGAAACACCTCCAACGCCTGCACACGCGCACCTACCACCGGGCTTAAGCGCGAGTGAATTGTTTCCTCGTCGAGAGGCTCGAAGGCTTCAGCCAGGCGATATCCCTGTCCCCGCACGGCATGCACATCCAAACCGAATTCGGCAAGCGACTGAATATGCTTCCAGACGGCCGCGCGACTGACACCGAGTTCTTCACCAAGCGCTTGCCCCGAATGGAAACAGCCATCCGCCAGCAGCTCGATTAGACGGTAACGCGTCGACATACCCGCAGTTTACCACAACCTTCGCGCTATCTTTCTAACTTTTAAATGGTTTTTATCCATCTCAATGTTTTTCCCGGCGCGCCGATAGGCGTTTAAACATGCAGCGCCGAGTTGGCTACAGGCGTTTCCCCGCTCTGACGGAACCAGGAGTCATCATGCCAGCGGTACTAAAAGGACACCAACACAGGCTGCCAACGGCACCGGAGCTGCTACCATCCGACCCGCTGTACAAACGCGCGCCGCGCGAGGATGAACACGGCAAACCGTTGTCCGATTTTATGATGATCATTCCCCGGCTGCGTACCCGGCCCCAGCATCTGATACAGGACACCGTCCGCAAGATCGAATCGGTCCTCGCACGCCATGCCAACACCGTCGTATTTGCAGACCTGAACCTGAAAATCAACGTCCTCTGGGTGATCGTGCGCCCGCAACCGGGTGTTTGCTGGAATATCCCGGTGGAGATCAATGAGGCAGTACCGGACGCGCTTCTGGTCGCGCAGCCCGCTTTCTAGTTGATTCCGGATTCCCGCCGGTTACGCAGAAGCATTTCAACCCGGCGCCGGCGACTGCACTGGTCCAATCGGGATCGGCTCGCGAAGCCGCGACCTTTCAGGCAAAAAAAACCCCCGCAGTGTATGCGGGGGTTTGCTTTTTTAAAGCCTGGCAGTGTCCTACTTTCACATGGGATCTCCCACACTATCATCGGCGCTGAGCGGTTTCACTTCCGAGTTCGAAATGGGATCGGGTGGTTCACACTCGCTATAGCCGCCAGGCAAACTGGCATGAAAAATGGGGTCAGAGTCAAACTCTCTCCTACCGCCACTTCTCAAAACGGGATCGCGAGACATAATTCGACTCTGACCCCGTTTTCTATTCGGAAAGTTGTCAAGGTTTCGGGTTGTTGCGTCTTGAACCATCACCCAAATCGCTTGGGTGTTATATGGTCAAGCCTCACGGGCAATTAGTACTGGTTAGCTTCATACGTTACCGCACTTCCACACCCAGCCTATCAACGTGGTGGTCTTCCACGGCCCTTCAGGGACCTCAAGGGTCCAGTGAGACCTCATCTTAGGGGGGGCTTCCCGCTTAGATGCTTTCAGCGGTTATCCCGTCCGTACATAGCTACCCGGCAATGCCACTGGCGTGACAACCGGAACACCAGAGGTACGTCCACTCCGGTCCTCTCGTACTAGGAGCAGCTCCCTTCAAGTCTCAAGCGCCCACGGCAGATAGGGACCGAACTGTCTCACGACGTTCTAAACCCAGCTCGCGTACCACTTTAAATGGCGAACAGCCATACCCTTGGGACCG